>JAJYRI010000114.1 GCA_021794175.1 bacterium | reverse complement strand
GCCGCCGCGGCACTGGCATTGGCGACCATCGGCTGGGCGATCTTTCGCGGCGACGGAGGCGACGTATGAAAAGTTACTACGAGCGCCCGTTACTGAAAGGGCCGCACTGGGGTGCAAACGTCGTCACCTATCTTTTCCTCGGCGGCATCATGGGGGGCCTCGGCCTCATCTCGCTGCTCTCCGACGACCGGCCGGAGCCGGAGATGAAAAAATTGCGGAAGGCGGCGCGCTACACCGCATTTGCATTAGCGGCGATCAATCCGCCGATCCTCATCTCCCATCTCGGCCGCCCCGAACGATTCCTCAATATGTTGCGCATCGTAAAACTCAAATCACCGATGTCGCTGGGCGTCTGGGGGCTCGTACTCTACTCGGGCGCCGCCGGCGCAAACGCGTTGCGCGAACTCGCCGACGACGGCATCGTCCCAAAGATGCTGCGCTACGTCGCCCCGAGCGCAACGGTACCGATTCAGGCCCTTTTAGGGGCGTTCATGGCCGGTTATACCGGGGTTCTTATCAGCGCTACGGCGATACCGTTTTGGGCCGCCGGGAAGCGCCACATTCCGGCGTTCTCGGTCTGCTCCGGCGCTGCGAGTGCGAGCGCGCTGGCAACGCTTCTCTCCACGCTGCAAGGAAACCACGACGTGATTCCGCGCCTCGAACAACTCGAGATGACGGCATCGGCACTAGAAATCGCACTCATCGCCGATTTTCGTCAACAGGGCGGCGCCGTCACCGCGCCCTTCTTCGAAGGTCGCGCCGGGAAACGCCTTCGCGACTTCACGATTCTCGGAGGAATCGTCGCGCCGTTCGCGTTGAATGCGATCGGCGGTGCCTTTAAACTCCCGAAATCAATCGATGCGCTGCGAAGCATTGCCGCTTCGACGTTGACGATCGTCGGCGGATACGTTCTGCGCGAAAGCCTGATCGAGGCCGGCAAACTCTCCGCGAACGATCCGCACGTAGCGTTCCGCCAACCTTCGTGAACGAATCTTCAACGCGACCGGGCCGTAGCGCCGAAGTCGCGACCGTCACCATCGAGGACGGTATCCGCAAGCGGTACGACGATCGTGTTGCCGTCGAGGAGCCGCTGGAGATACGGCTGGTCGCCGGGAATGAGCGGCGGTCGCTCGTCCTTACGATGCGAACGCCGGGGCACGATTTCGAACTCGCCGCGGGCTTTCTTTTCAACGAAGGTATCGTACGATCGCGCGACGAGATCGCGGGCATTTCGTATTGTCTCGACGGCGATATCGAGCAGGCGCAACAGTATAATATCGTCAACGTCGACTTGCGCGTTCGTTCGTTACCGGATTTGCGTGCGTATACGCGGCTATTCACCGGATATGGAGCGTGCGGTCTTTGCGGACGCGAGAGCATCGATGCGCTCGAAGCCCGTGGACTCGATGTTATCGACGATCCGACGACGATCGCTTCGGAGACGCTCTACAGCCTACCCGAACGCATGCGCTCCGCACAGCCGATCTTCGAACGCACCGGCGGATTACACGCAACGGCGCTCTTCACGGCCGAAGGGGAGCTTTTGCTTCTTCGCGAGGATATCGGGCGCCACAACGCTTTCGATAAGATCGTCGGCGAAGCGTTCCTGGCCGGTAAGCTCCCGCTCGCGGGCCGCATCGCTCTGGTAAGCGGACGCGCGAGTTTTGAACTCGTGCAAAAAGCTATCGCCGCCCGGATTCCGGTGCTTGCGTCGATATCTGCGCCCAGTAGCCTCGCCGTCGATCTCGGCGAACGTTTCGGAATTACGCTGGTCGGCTTTCTGCGCGGTCGGCGAGCAAACGTCTACGCGGCACCGGAGCGCGTCATCTAAAGGGCTTCCTCCCACGTATGAGACCGGGCTGCCTTCGCCGAAGGGCTCGGCGTGGAGAGCAACCAGGCACCTTCGTCCGCAGCCGAGCAGGCACGCTTTCGGTCGTTCTTCATACATAACGTCGATTCGATCGTCTTTCTCGGCCTCGACGGTGGGGTTCTGCAGACGAATTTGATGTTCGAAGAGATGCTCGAACTCGCATCCGGCGAGGCGACATCGAGATCGTTCTTCGATTACCTGGAACCGAGCGCCGAGTTCGAGGCTCGAGAAGCTTTTAGCCAAACGCTCGTCGGCGAAGCGCAAGAGTTCGACAGCGTGCTGCGAGCGGCGGGCGAGGTGCCGTCGATGCCGATCCGTTTGCGCTTTACGCCGCTGCGCAGCGACGAGGAGATTATCGGCGTCTCGGCGATCGTGAAGAACATCGCTGCCGAGCGCGTTGCCCGCCAACATATGCATAGCCTAGCCTTTTACGACGCGCTCACGTTGTTACCGAATCGAGCGCTCTTTGAGGATCGACTGACGCAAACAATTACCGGAGCAAGACGCTACAATCGGCCTTTCGGCCTATTGTTTCTCGATTTGGACGGTTTTAAAAACATCAACGACGTGCACGGGCATGCCGCAGGCGACGCCCTTCTTCGCGCATTCGGTGAACGCCTCGGCGTAATATTGCGTGAGAGCGATACATTCGCCCGCTTAGGCGGGGACGAATTTGTGGTATTACAGCAGCTCACGCGCATTCCCGAAGATGCCGCAACGCTCGCGCAAAAACTTATCGAGGCTCTTCACGAGCCGTTTCTCATCGGTGGGGCGGCACTGAAGGTCGGTCTCAGCATCGGGATCGCCGTCTATCCCTGGCACGGCATCGAAGAAGCGTCGCTTCTTGAGGCTGCCGATAAGGCGCTCTACGAAGCAAAATCCTCCGGAAAAAATACTTTCCGCTTCGCCGGTCCTTTTTAGTTCGCTCCGGGAGCGTTCTCCCCGAGTAGAGCGTCGAGGACGCGCACCAATTCGTCGGCAGTCGGCGGACCGGCGATGCATGCCTGCGGCTGCAACGAGTCGGCGTTCCCGTCACCGATTGTAATCAACGGAATGCCGCGCTCGCGCAGCATCGTCTGTAAAAGCACGGCCGCGTCGTTATCTCCGCCGAGCTGCGCCGCGAGCACGACGGCGCCGATCGGTTCGCGCTCCAAAAGCGCTTCGATCTCCTCGATCTGCCCCGACATACGGACGCGATACCCGGCCTCACGCAGTTCGTCCGCCAGCACCACATTTCGCTCTCCCGTTCCGACGAGCGCGACGGCATGCGGGCGCAGGCTCGGCGTAGGGGCGAACGGTAAGCGGACGGTGACCGTCGTTCCATGCCCCTCCTCGCTGCTCAATGCGATCGTTCCGCTATGAAGCCGGACGAGTTGCTGCGTGAGAAAGAGCCCGAAGCCGGTTCCGGGTATCTTCAATGTTCGTGCATTCGAAGCGCGCGTGAAGCGTTCAAAGAGCGACGGTATCTCGGATTTTGGAACGCCGATTCCACCGTCGTGAACCGTTACAACGACGCCGTCCGCCTCGCGGCTGACGTGGATTCGGACCGGTTGCCCGCCGGGTGAGTATTTTATCGCATTGTCGATGAGGTTGGAAAATATCTGAACGAGTCGGTCCCCGTCGCCGAAAATCTTCGCATCGCCATCGGTAGTAATCTCGATCTCTCGGCGATCGAGATAGCGCACGGCAAGATCGCGCAACAACGATGCGATATCGACGTCGGCGAGCGAAAGGACCAACTCGTTGCGTTCCAAGCGCGAGAGCGCTAACGTGTCGTTGGCGAGATTCGCAAGATCGAGCGCCGCTTGCTTCATTGCCTGCGTAAAAGAGCGTTGCTCGTCGGTAAGTTCTCCGACCTCGCCGAGCAGATCGGCAAAACCGACGATCGTCGTCAGCGGACTGCGAAAGTCGTGAGCGAGCATAGCGATGAGGTCGCTCTTCGTGCGACTCAGCTCGTAGATCGCATTACGTCGGCGCTCCACCTCGCTATAGAGTGCGGTGTTTCGCACCGCCACCGATACGAATTGTGCGAAGAGATCGACCAAGAAAAGATCGCGCCGCTCGAACGGTCGCAGGTCGCGGTGGAGGCGTAAAATGAGGTCGGAGCGACCGCTACGGCCGATTCCGACCGCGACGTCAACGCGGTCGTCGGAGATAACAAGCCCGTGCTCTTCGTGCAACCGGCGCGCCAAGTCGCACAGAAAGGGCTCCGATTCGGTTTCGAGCGGCCTACTGCTATCGTGTACCTCGACGACGTTGCCGTCGCTTCGCTTGGCAAGAATCCGTCCCGTCGCGCCGAGCACGGCTTGGGCACCCGATGCGACGAATCCGACGAGTCGGCGGCCGTCGAGCGCGGCGACGATCTCGCGCGACGCGCGTGCGAGGGCCGCTAAACGGTCGTTCTGTTCTTCGAGCCGGGCCGTTTCTTCGACTTCTTCACTGATATCGCGTTCAACGAAGACCCAATGCGTGATTTCTCCGCGAATATCTCGTATTGGAGTGCAGGAACGAAGCGACCAAAAACCGCTACCGTCGCGGCGATACGCGACCACTTGCTCGCGTGCCGACAAACCGGCAGCGATCGCCTCGCGGAGCCGTCGCATACCGTCATCGTCGGGCATCGCAAAGCGAAAATCGTCGATATCGCGTCCGATCGCGTCGGCCGATCGCCAGCCGGTCGCGCGCTCGAAGGCGTCGTTCATATAAATGAGTCGAAGGGCTCCGCTCTCGCCGGCAACTTCGAAGATCCGCAACATTTCGGCGGTCTCGTTCAGCGCCCGTGAGAGCAGATCGAGGCGACGGCGATAGCCGACCTGCTCGCTGATATCGGCGGCGATTGCGAGCACTTTCTGCTCTCCGTCAAGACCGCTGATATCGGCGCGAAGCTCCACTGGATACGACGAGCCGTCGCTGCGGCGTGCCTGCGTCTCGGCGACCCACGCATGGCCGCCACGCATGGTTTCGATCGCCGCTGCCATGCGCGTCGGCGAGAGGCTGTCGTAAAGTTCGGCGATACTTTTCCCGATTAACTCGCGATGGTCGTACCGCAGGTGATTCGCCGCTCCGGCCGACGCGAAATTGACCTTATATGTCGTTGCGTCGAAAGTGAGCATATCGAGTTGTGCCGATTCGAAGAGGTTGTAAAACTCACGTCGCGCGTCGAGCACGGCCATGACGGCATGCGAGAGCGCCGTTAAGGCATCGCGCTGCCCGTCGGTTAAGGTGCGCGGCTTTCGGTCGATGACGCAGATCGTCCCGAGACGCAGTCCGTTGGGCGCGATGAGTGGGAAACCGGCGTAGAAACGAATTCCGGGATCGCCGGTAACCAGCGGGTTCGCACGAAAGCGATCGTCCAGGCTCGCATCCTCGACCTCGAGGGTCGAGATGCGATCGTCGAGCGCATAGGCGCAGAATGCCTGATCGCGCGGCGTCTCGCGAATCGTTAAACCACGCCGTGCCTTAAACCATTGCCGTTTCTCGTCGATGAGACTGACCAGTGCGATCGGGGTGTCTGCGAGTTCGGCAGCGAGGTTGACGAAGGCATCGAAGATCGCTTCGTCGCCGGTGTCGAGCACTTGATAGGATTCGAGAACGCTCAGGCGCTCGCGCTCTCGTTCTGCGCTCAACGGATACGGGCTGCTCATTTTCCGATGCGTTCGTCGAGAAACGCCTGCAGATACCGATCGAACGCATCGGGCGCGTCGGCGTTGGCGACGTGCCCGGCACCGGAGACTTCGAACAACTGCGCGCCGGGGATTCCGGCTGCGATCTCCTCGGAGAGCGCGCGCGGTGCGATCGCGTCGCGCTCGCCGACGAGCACGAGCGTCGGAACGCGGAGGACACCAAGATCCTCGCGATAATCGCCGGTCCAGGTTGCATGCGTTGCCGCCTCATACGAAGCACGACTTTTGCAGGCCATCTGTTCGATCGTTTCGCGCTCGCGCTCCGGCGGCAACCCGAGTTGCGCCGTGCGCGCCCGCGCGAACGTCTCCATATCGCCCGCGGCGTCGAGCGCTGTAAGTATGCGCCGTACGTAGTTTTCCGCATCGGGGTAT
>JAJYRI010000020.1 GCA_021794175.1 bacterium | reverse complement strand
AATATCACGCAATATCGCGCGACTTCGCCGCTACGCTTACGGCAAAGCGCCGCAGCGGCGGCGGCAAAGCGCGGCATCGCGCTCGGGAACGGCGAACTGATCGGATTGCTTCCGCGCGCCGCGCTCGACGATGCCGTCGCGGAGTTCTTTGCGCTCGACGACGATGGGATGCGTTAGGGTCGGTCCAGCGAAGAATCCACGCGTAGGAGCCCCGGGGCGGCATCGACCGTTCGAAACCAAGGACAATCAGGAAGCTCAGCACCGGCCTGCCCATGTGATTTTTACATCGTCCCCTCGAACGGGAAAACAACATGCCAACCGTGTTTTTGTCCGTTACACAGCTCAGCACTTTTGATAACCGATTTTCCGGCATCGGAAATATGTGGCTGTGCGACAACGGTTTCATACATCGGCCGAAGGAGGAACCACCACTGATTGCCGCCCAAGATCGGTCCACTGTTACCACCGACGACATGCCGAAAGGTCGATCCGGCTTGCGTGAGCACGAAGAGCGCGGAGTATCGCACTTCGAAGCAGAGCGTCCTGTCGGTTGAATTCCACCACCATGGAACGAAAGACAAAAAAGGTCCTACCGAAAGGAGTTTTTCAAAATGCAATTCGCCGACGCTGATCGTGAAGAACTGACCGCGAGGGCCCGCTCCTTTGAAGTTCCAGTGGTCTTTTCGAGCGAACGCCCTTCCTTTCGGAGTTAGGTGAATCGCGAAGGCATCACCATTTGTTCTATCTATGTCGCGCCTCGGCACGCGAACGATGGTTACGATTCCGCTTCGAATCAGCGACGCGTTCCTCGGCATTTGCACCGGAAGAATCGGCCCGGCTCCGAAGTAATATATAACCGGACTTTTTTTCAAGAACGTTCGCATCGCGAGAGTAATCTGCGAGCGCTGCGATCGAGCGTACGCCGTCGCCTGCCACGCCCGTATTCCGGCACAGCCGTTCAATATGGCCATGCACAAGAAAGCGAGGAGCACAGCTTGCCCCGTTCCGTATGCACGGCGACCGATACGACAGGGAGACTCCCGGAAACGCTCGTTACCGTTTCTGCCTTGCATCACCCGTTTATCGGTTCGAATGACGCGCAACAATCTCCCCCGCACGCTCGTCGCGCAGCGACGTTCCGTAAATCGCGCGGCGACCCGCACGGCAACGATCGAGGAAACGAGAAGCCTCCGTTGAAGGCCGCGACGTCAGCCGTACGGAGAAACGATGAAAACAACTCGAATTTTATCTCTCGCGCTCCTTCTTTCACTCGTCGGCACGGTCGCGCGCGCCGCACAGCCGCCGAAGGCACAAGTGATGATCGTCGGCATCACGCACTTCGTGGCACGGCGAGACATCCACAGCAGCGTTTACACCGATAGCCCGCTCTCGGCGCAGCGGCAGGCCCAAATTGCGGCGGTCGTCGACCGGCTCGCGCGTTTTCATCCTACAAAAGTGCTGATCGAGGAGCCCTTCGGCAACCCGAGGTACGAACGCCGGTATCGGCAGTATCTCGCCGGACACTATTTACTGCCGGCAGACGAAGCCTATCAATACGGATACAAGCTCGCGAAGATTTCCGGTGATCCGGCAATCTATCCGATCGACACCTGGGGCCATTCGATTTATAGCGATACGTCACCGGCGGGAAAGCGAATCGACGCCTATTTGAAGACGCATTTTCGAGGCGTGAGCGATCCCGAATCGCAAGCGATGATCGCGCACGACGCTTCCTTGCAACTGCACGGCACGTATCTCGACGAATTGCGATTCCTCAACACCGCAAAATCGATCCGAGCGAACGCCTCGTGGTACAGCATCTTCGACGGCATGGGGCGACGCGCCGACGATGCCGGAAGCATGTATGTGGCGCAATGGTACACGCGCAATTGTTATATTTTCTCGAATATTCTCAGCGTTATCCGTCCCGGCGATCGCGTCGTCGTGCTGATGGGCCAGGGCCACGAGTACCTCCTACGACAGTTCGTTCGCCTCAATCCCAATCTTGTGAACGTCGATCCGCTGCCGTATTTGATGTCGAGCTCGGCGCGGTAGTCGACGCTTACCGCGCGGCTTCGAGCGACACCGAAGCATCGGTGAGGCTCGCGATGCGCGCGCGCAATGCTTCGGCGGATATTCCGGTGACGCCGACGAGTTTAATCCTCCCACGCCGGCCGCGAAGCAGCGCGATGCGCGAGGGCGCGATCCCCAGCGCTTTTGCAAGCGCCGCAATCGTTGCTTCGTTCGCCGCGCCTTCGACCGCTCGCTCGGCGACCGCAACGAGGAGGCGCTCGCCCTCGCGAACGACGCCGGGGCGTTTCGAACCAGGTTTCACCTTGATTTCAAGCGTCGTCATCGCCTGCGGCTCTGCCATCGTGAATTCCCGCTTCGCGTCGAACGGACGGCGGCCCCGCAGCGCCGAATGCTGCCTTCGTGAAATTATTGCTTCAACGTGCGCTCTTCCTCACCGCCGCATGCGGGCTGCTGCTCGCCGGGATCGCCCGAGCGGCATCGACACCCTCGCCCTACGACCAGGGACCGGGCGATGCCGGAATCTCGACGATCCGCCTCAAGAACGGCCTACGCGTCGTCGTCGCCGTCGACCGGGCGGCGCCGGTGGTACAGACGAGCGTTTGGTACGATTTCGGTTCGCTCTACGAGACGCCCGGGAAAACCGGCCTCGCGCACGCGCTCGAGCACATGATGTTCCGCGGTTCGGAGCATATCTCGGCCGCCGGTATCGACGATATTTCTGCTCGGCTCGGCGCGCAGATGAACGCGCAGACGAGTTACGACTACACGGAATTCTACTTCGTCGTCCCGGCCGATAAGGTCGCCGTCCCGCTCGCACTCGAAGCCGATCGCATGGCGCACCTCGATCTCAAGCCCGCACAGTGGGAGATCGAACGGCGCGCGGTCATCAACGAGATCCGCGGCGATTTAAGTTCGCCGTTCTACAGCCTGCTCTCGCGCGTTCGCGCCGCCGCCTTTCCCGGATCGCCGATGGGGAGAACCGCGCTCGGCTCGCTCGCCGATGTCGAAGCCGCTACGGTCGGCGATCTCCGGACGTATTATCACGAGTGGTACGCGCCGAACAACGCAACGCTGGTCATCGCCGGCGATATCTCTGCGAAGCGCGGCTTCGCGCTCGCGCAGCGCTATTTCGGCGCTATTCCCTCGCGACCGCTGCCGCCGCATCCGAAAACGACCGGGAGGCCCGCAACCGGGCAGCGCGTTCGGGCGAATTTCCCATTCCCGTTTCAGGTACTCGATTTCGCCTACGTCGTTCCCGGCGATCGCGATCCCGGCGAACCGCAAATCAGCACCCTCGCAACGTTAATCGGCGATGCTCGTTCGCCGTTCTATCGCGCGCTCGTACAGAGCAATGTCGCTTTGCAAGTCCAAGCGCAAGCCGATACGCAGTTACACCAAGGATTGCTCGACGTCTTAGTCGTGCTCAATCCCGGGCACTCGCCCGCCGAAGCCACCGCGATTTACAACGCCACGATGGCGACGATGCTGAGCAACGGATTCCCGCCGAGCCTCGTACGCACCGCCAAGCGCATTACCATCGCCCAACGCGTCGAGGCGGGCGATTCTATCGTCGGCATCGGCGATCTTGCCGGCTACACCTACGGGGTCGTCGGCGAAAAGATCGGTGCAGAAGATTCCCGCCTCGCCTCGATTACACCGCAATCGTTACTCGCCGTCGCGCGCCGCTATCTGCGCGCACCCAACGTGATCGGACGCTTGAGCCCAAGCGATCGTCCCGGCGCCACCGGAACAGCGACGAGCACGACGGCGAGCGATAATTTCACCGCCCGCGCCCCGCAGGGAACGATCCGCGAACCGGCGTGGATTGCGCGCGCGATCCGCACGCCTTCAAAAGCGAAGAGCGTCCTCAAACCGGTGCAGTTTACACTACCGAACGGCATCCATATCGTCGTGCAGTATAAGCCCGACCGGCCGACGTTCGTCCTGCGCGGGCAGATCGCATCGGTTCCGAGCCTCGAACCCGACGCACTCGTCGGCATCGCGAGCCTCGCCTCCGATCTTGCGAACTTCGGCAGCGTTTCGATGCCGTTTGCGCGTCGTACCGAGACGATCGAAGATATGGGCGCGAGCGTCGATTTCGGCAGCTCGTTCAGCGCCCGCGGACGCATCCAGGATTTCGCGCATCTCGCCGCTATTCTCGCCGACGGCGAACGCCATCCGGCGTTCGACCAGCCCTGGCTCGATCAAGAGCGCGGGCAACTCGCCAACAGCGTGGGTACGCGCTCGCATATCGCAAGCGTCCTCGCCGATGAAGCCTATAACAAGATGCTGCTTCCACCCGGCGACCCTGCACTGCGCATTCCGACGCGAAACTCGATCTCCTCGATTCATCGCGCTGATCTCATCGCCTACGTCCGCTCCGCATGGCGACCCGACCTCACATCGATCGCCGTCGTCGGCGATATCGCACCGAGCATCGTCGAACGCACGCTTCAAGCGGCCTTCGGCTCCTGGAAGAACAGTGGCCCCCGACCGCATACGACGCTCGCGCCGCTCCCGCTCGCGCATGAAGAGAGCGCCGGCGTGATCACCGATGCCAACCAGGTCTACGTCAAACTCGGCCAACCCGCGGTCGGCCTCGATAGCCGTTCGTTCCTCGCATTTCGTTTGCTCAACCAGTTGCTCGGCGCTCAGGGCGCCTTCGAGTCGCGCCTCTGGCAAGCGTTGCGACAGCGCAGCGGACTCGTCTACAGTGTTGCCAGCCAACTCCAGGCCGATCGCTCGCGCGGTGCATTGCAGATCGAGTTTGCAGCCTCGCCGAATAACGTCGAAGCGGCGATGCGGATCGTCCGCGAACAACTCGACGCGATGCGCAAGGCTCCTCCGAGCGCAACCTCGCTGGAAGAGGCGAAAACGCGACTCCTTGCCGATGCGTTGATCGGCGAGGAATCGAGCGGCGGGCAGGCCGCACAAGCGTTGAGCATCGCCGACGGGAGCGTTCCGGCCGACTATTACGCAACGTTGCAACAGCGGCTCGCACGCATCACGCCGCGCACCATCGAGCAAGTCGCGATCCGCTATCTCCGTCCGCACCATCTCATCGCCGTCTATACCGGCCCGCACGGTCCATGGGATACCGGTAACTTTACGCTGTGAACGACGAGCGTCGGCTCGACGCGCAACTCGATGCGGCGCGCGCCGCCGGAGCGCTCTGGGCGAACCGTGCGGTCGAGAGCCGCGCCGCGGCGCTCGCTGCATTCTCCGCAGCGTTGCTCCGCGAAGAAGAAACGCTCGCTCGGCTGGCAACCGAGACGATGGGGAAGCCGATCGCGCAGGCGCGCGCCGAGATCGTCAAGTCCGCATCCGCCTTTGCTTATTATAGCGAGGTCGCACCGCACGAGCTCGCCGCGCGCACGCAGGTGCTCGACGATGAATTCGCGGCCACGATCGAATATCGGCCGCTCGGCACGCTCCTGGCGATCGTTCCTTGGAATTTCCCCTACTGGCAAGTCGCACGCGCCATCGCACCCGCCCTCGCAGTCGGGAATGCCGTCGCGCTCAAACACGCACCGATCACTATGCGCATCGGCGAGGCTTTCGAACGCATCGCCCGCGACGCGGGACTCCCCGATGGGCTTCTCGCGGCTCTGAATATCGACGAGGAGCAGACCGATCGCACGATCGGCGACCCGCGCATAGCCGCAGTCACGTTGACGGGAAGCGAACGCGCCGGCCGCGCCGTCGCGGCGAGTGCGGGTGCGACGTTGAAGAAGTGCGTCCTCGAACTCGGCGGTAGCGATGCATTCGTCGTGCTCGCCGACGCCGATATCGAGGCGGCCGTGCGCACCGGTATCGCATCGCGCTTTCAAAATACCGGCCAGAGTTGCATCGCCGCGAAGCGATTCATCATCGAGCAGACGCGCTACGACGATTTTTGTTCGCGCTTTACGCACGCTGCCGCGGCGTTGCGTGTCGGCGACCCGTTCGAGGAAGCGACCGAGATCGGGCCGATGGCGCGCGTCGATCTGCGCGAACAACTCGACCGACAGGTTCGCGAAAGCATCGCAGCCGGAGCGCGCCTCCTGCTCGGCGGCCACGCGCTCGATCGGCCGGGAGCGTACTATGCGCCGACGGTGCTCGCCGACGTTCGTCCGGGAATGCCGGCGTTCGACGAGGAGACCTTCGGGCCGCTCGCCGCACTCGTGCGCGCGGCGAATGTCGAGGATGCCGTCGAGCTCGCAAATCATTCACGCTTCGGGCTCGGCGCAACGGTGTTCGCCGGCGAAACCGATCGTGGGCGCGAGATCGCCGCAAAGATCGAAGCGGGGACGCTTGCAATCGCGACGATGCTCGCAAGCGATCCACGATTACCCTTCGGCGGCGTGAAAGCGAGCGGGTTCGGGCGCGAACTCGGGCCGCACGCGCTCTTCGAATTTGCCAACCTGCGCTCGATTCGCTTCCGGCGAGAGCGTCCTACAACGACGTAATGTAGCTCGCGATCCGTTCGATGCCTTCGCGAACCTGCGGAAGCGGAGCGACCCAACTCAAGCGCAGCCAACCGTCGAAGGTCGATCCGAAAGCCGCACCGGGAATCGTCACGACGTCCTCCCGTTCCAGTAACTCCAACGCCGCCGGCAGCGAACGACGGCCGTCGGGCAGGCGTATGCAAGCATAAAACGCGCCTTCGGGTTCGATGAAACGCAGCGCACTTGCTTTGAGCGCTTCGACGACGCCCCGTCGGTGTTCGCGATACCATCCCGCGTGTTCGGCGATTCCATCGGGCCGCGCGAAGATTCCGAGCGCGACGCGTTGAGCGAAGGTATCGGCGCACGAGGTCACCCACGCGTGGCATTTAATCGCCGCATCGATAAAGCGCTCCGGCCCGACGATCCAGCCGAGCCGCAATCCTGTTAAGGCGTTACTTTTCGAGATCGAGTTCGTGACGATGGTGCACGGGTAGTCGCGGGCGAGTTCGGCGGCATCGTCGACGAAGCATTGTTCGCGATAGATTTCATCGTGCAGCAGCCAAATCGGCTCCCCGCCGCGCGCTTCGAGCCCCGAAATCAGCCGCGCTGCCTCGCCGCGGGCGAGCACGCGCGCCGTCGGGTTATTCGGCGAGCAGATCACGATCGCGCGCGTGCGATCGGTGACCGCAGCGAGGATACGGCGCGCGTCGAACGCAAAGTCGTTCTCTTCGAGCATCGCAACGCTGCGCACCGCCACGCCCTCGAGCCGCGCCATCTTTGCATACGATGGGAAACAGGGCTCGACGACGAGCAACTCGTCACGGTCGGGATCGAGCAGGGTTTTCAGGGCAACGTACATCGCTTCTTGCGAGCCGGTCGTCACGCAGACGTTCTCCGCTCGATCCATCTGCGGATAGCGATAGTGCGCGGCAATCGCGGTTCGCAGTTCGTGGAGCCCGGCGTTGGGGGAGTATCGCATCCCGCGTTCGAGCGTTTCGCGCAGCGCTGCCTCTAAGAATGCATTCGTCGGTGCCAACGACGGCTCGCCCAGCCCGAGGTCGATCGAACTCGGGCGCTTGCGCGACGCGATCTCGCGGATCATCGAAGCGGGGATCTCCGCGACGCGTGGATTGAGGGTGAGAAATTCGTTCATACCGAGACTCCGAAATCGCGTAGTGCCCGTTCGAGTGTTGTTTTGCGGTCGGTCGAAGCGCCCCGCTCGCCGACGATCAACGCGCAGGGGACGCCGAAGTTCCCAGCCGGAAACGAGCGGTCGCGCACGCCGGGAATCGCGACGGCGCGCGCCGGTATGCGGCCGTAGGTCGTCACCGGTTCGGAGCCGCGCACGTCGATAATCGGCGTGCTCGCCGTCAAGGTAACGCCGGCTCCAAGCACCGCTTCCCGTTCCACGAGAACACCCTCGACGACGATGCAGCGCGATCCGATAAACGCGCCCTCTTCGATGATGACGGGACGAGCGTGCGCCGGTTCGAGAACCCCGCCGATGCCGACGCCGCCGGAGAGATGGACGTTCGCGCCGATCTGCGCGCAGCTACCGACGGTCGCCCAGGTGTCGACCATCGTTCCCTCGCCGACGTATGCGCCGATATTTACGTAACTCGGCATGAGAATGACGCCGGGCGCAAGATAGCTGCCGTAGCGCGCAACGGCGGGGGGAATCGCGCGCACGCCGCGCGCTTCAAAATCGTGTTTGATGGGCACTTTATCGAACCACGCAGGCATCTCGCCTGCAGGGTCGCCGACCCAAGCAAGCTCGCGTCGACGAAAATAGAGGAGAATCGCCGATTTCAACCACGCGTTGATGCGCCATTCTCCCGCGCCGTCGGGTTCGGCGATCCGTAATCGCCCCTCGTCGAGCGCGGAGATCGCTTCATCGACCGGAGCGCCGTCGCTTCCGCGTGGGTCGCCCTCACCTGCAGCGAGCGCTTCGATGCGTCGTTGGAGTTCCCGTTCGTCCATCTCCGCCCTCAATACGGCGTGCTTGGTAAGAAAACCGCTCGCCAACGGCGAATGAAAAGCCTCCGGCTCGTTGCCGGATCGTTTCCATTGCAGCATGCAGTATGAGGAGGATCCGTGCCAAACACGCCAGCGCAGGAGCAGTGCATCGATACCATTCGCTTCCTCGCCGTCGATGCAGTCCAGAAAGCAAACTCCGGGCATCCCGGAATGCCGCTCGGTGCCGCCGCAATGGCTTTCACGCTTTGGACCCGCCATCTGCGCTTCGATCCGCGCGACCCTTCGTGGTTCGATCGCGACCGCTTCGTCCTTTCCGCCGGGCACGGCTCGATGCTCCTCTACGCGCTCCTCTACCTTACCGGCTACGACCTCTCGCTCGCCGACCTCGAATCGTTTCGCCAGCGCGGCAGCAAAACGCCCGGGCACCCGGAGGTCGGGCACACGCCCGGCGTCGAGGCGACGACGGGCCCGTTGGGGCAGGGGATCGCTAATGCCGTCGGAATCGCCGTCGCGCAAGCCCACCTTGCGGCGACCTATAATCGCGCCGAACGCATCAGCGAGCACCACACCTATGCAATCGTCGGCGACGGCGACCTCATGGAGGGTATCAGCCAGGAAGCGATCTCGCTTGCCGGGCACCTCCAACTCGGGCGACTCATCGTGCTCTACGACGACAATCGCGTCTCGCTCGCCGGCCCGACCGAGATCACCTTTACCGACGACCATATCGCGCGCTTCGAGGCGTGCGGCTGGCACGTGCAGTTCGTCGATATCGAACACGGAAACGATGTCGAGACGATCGATGCGGCGATCGCCGCAGCAAAAGCGATCGAAGATCGCCCTTCGCTGGTCTGCGTGCGCACGCATATCGGTTACGGATCCCCGCTCGTCGACTCGTTTAAAGCGCACGGCGAACCGCTCGGGCCCGAGAATGTCGCGAAGACCAAAGAGCACCTCGGGTGGCCGCTAACGCCGCCGTTTTACGTTCCCGACGAAGCGTTGGCGTTCTTTCGCGCCTGCGGCGAGCGCGGAAGCGAGATGCACGCGAATTGGAACGCACGCTACGCGCGATGGAAGGCGGCGAACCCCGAAGCCGCCGCGCAGCTCGAACGTTCCCTGCGCGGCGAGCGCCCGAATAATATTCCGTTCCCGGATTTCGACGAAAGCAACGGCGCGGTTGCGACACGCGACGCAGGCGGCATCGTGATGAACGCGATTGCCGGAGCGTTGCCCGAACTCGTCGGAGGATCGGCCGATCTCGATCCGTCGACCAAGACCTACCTGAAAGGTTGCGGTGATTTTCAACCATCGAGTTACGCGGGTCGGAACATCCACTTCGGCGTGCGCGAACACGCGATGGCGGCGATCGTCAACGGCATCGCTCTGCACGGGGGGCTCCTCCCCTTTGCCGCAACGTTTTTTAACTTTCTCGATTATTGCAAGCCGGCGGTGCGCCTGAGCGCGCTCTCGCACCTGCATGCCTTCTTCATCTTCACGCACGACTCGTTTATGCTCGGCGAAGACGGACCGACCCATCAACCGATCGAACAATTGGCGAGCCTACGAGCACTCCCCAATGCCGTCGTCGTCCGCCCGGCGGACGCACTCGAAGTGCGCAATGCCTGGGAAGCTGCACTCGCCGATAAAGGGCGCCCGTGGATATTCGTCCTGACGCGACAGAAAGTGCCGTTCCTCGGCAAGCGCATCGCCCCGGTCGAACGTGGAGCGTACACCCTCGTCGATTGCGAAGGCCGACCGGACTGCATTTTTATCGCGACGGGTTCGGAGGTTGCGCTCGCACGCGATGCAGCTGCGCTGCTCAGCGCAGAGGGCAAACGCATTCGCGTCGTTTCGATGCCTTCGTGGGAACTCTTCGACGCGCAGCCGAAGAGCTATCGTGAAAGCGTTCTCCCCTCCGACGTACGCGAACGCGCCAGCGTCGAGGCGGCGGCAACGCTGGGATGGGAGCGCTACGTCGGCCTCGACGGCTTCGCCTTCGGTATCGATCGTTTCGGTCTCTCGGCGCCGATGGCCGACGCCATAGCCGAGCTTCAGTTCACTCCCGCACATCTCGCCGAGCTCGCTCGGCAACGTTTCGAATCGCTCAGGAGGTAATTCGTGCCCAATTCCATGCAACAGCTTCTCACCTACGGACAGAGCGTCTGGCTCGACAATTTACGCCGTTCGATGTTTGCTTCGGGCGAACTCAAACGCCTGATCGAGAACGGTCTTCGCGGCATGACGAGCAATCCGACGATATTCGAGAAAGCGATCGGAGCGGGCAACGATTACGACGAGCAGTTACGTTCGCTCGTTGGAAGCGAGCGTGATGCCGACGCACTCTTCTGGGATCTCGCCGTCGCCGATATTCGCAGCGCCTGCGACGAGTTCTCCGGCGTCTACGCATCGTCGAAGGACGGCGACGGATTCGTGAGCCTCGAGGTCTCCCCGTTGCTCGCTCGCGACACCGCCGGAACCATCGCGATGGCGAAAACGCTCTGGGAGCGAGTCGATCGCCCGAACCTCATGGTGAAGATCCCCGGCACGAACGAAGGCATCCCCGCTATTGAAGAATGCATCTTCGCCGGTATCAACATCAACGTCACGTTGATCTTCGCCATCGAGATGTATGAAAAGACCGCGATGGCCTACGTGCGCGGCCTCGAGCGCCGCATCGCCGCCGGGCTCCCCGTCGATTCGATCGCCTCGGTGAACAGCGTCTTCGTGAGCCGGATCGATTCCGCGATCGACAAGCTGATCCAAACGCGCATCGATAAAGGCGAGCGCCTCGAGCATCTTCTTGGGAAAACCGGCATCGCCAATTTGAAACTTACCTATCAAAAGTTCGAAGAGATCTTTCTCGGGACGCCCTTTGCAAAAGCCAAGGCTGCCGGGGCACGCGTGCAGCGCCCCCTCTGGGCGAGTACTTCGACGAAGAACCCGCAGTATGCCGACCTGATGTACGTCGAGAGTGTCGTCGGCGAGCACACGGTCAATACCATGCCGCCGGCGACGCTCGATGCGCTGCTCGACCATGGGCATCCGCGGCCGGGAACGGTACGCGAGGGGCTCGACGAAGCGCGCACGGTTATGGAGCGCCTTCGCGAGATCGGCATCTCGCTCTTCGATGTCACTCACGCGCTGCAAGTTGAGGGAGTCTCGCTCTTCTCCGACTCCTATGCCGCTCTGCTCGGCGCGATCGTTTACAAGCAGAAAATGCTCGCCGAATCGAAAGAGCGCGTCGTCACCTCCCTCGGCGATCTGCGCCCGCATGTCGATCTCGCTATCGAGAAACTCAACGAGAGCGATTTCCTCAAACGGCTCTGGGCGAAGGACCCGACGCTTTGGTCCGATGCACCCGAGCATGCGGAGGTCATCAAGCACGCGCTGGGTTGGCTCGATATCCCCCAACATCTGCTCGAATCGACCCCGAACCTCGCCGCATTTGCTCGGGAGGTTCGGCAACGCTTCGCGCATGTCGTCGTGCTCGGCATGGGCGGGAGTTCCCTCGCCCCCGATGTTTTGCGAGCGACCTTCGGTCACCAGCCGGGCTCTCCGAAATTACATATTCTCGATTCGACCGACCCGGCGCAGATCGTCACGCTAGAAGCCGAGCTCGACCTCGCACGAACGCTCTTCATCGTGGCAAGCAAGAGCGGATCGACAACCGAGCCGAATGCCTATTTTGCCTACTTTCACGACAAGGTCACCAAAATCGTCGGAGCGGCAAAAGCGGGCTCGCATTTCGTCGCCATTACCGACGCCGGAACGACGATGGAGAGCGTCGCGAAGCAACATGATTTCCTAGCGATCTATCTCAACGATCCCAATATCGGCGGACGCTATTCCGCGCTCTCCTATTTCGGGATGCTTCCGGCAGCGCTCGCCGGCCTCAACGTTCCTCTCCTTCTCGATCGTGCATTAGGCGCCATGCACGCAAACGACCGCGTCGTCGATCCGCGCGTCGCACCGGGCGTGCATTTCGGAGCGGCGATCGGGGCCCTTGCACTCGCGGGACGCGATAAACTCACGATCGTCTGTCATCCGTCGATAGCATCATTTGGAACTTGGTGCGAACAGCTCATCGCCGAGTCGACCGGAAAACTCGGCCGCGGCGTCATCCCGGTCGAAGGTGAAGCACTCGGCGCACCAGGTGACTATGGGAACGATCGCCTCTTCGTCTACGTCGGCGACACGCTTCCCAATCCCAATGCCGACGACCTCGAACGCCTCGCTGCGCTGGAGGCTGCCGGACACCCCGTCGTGCGATTGGCAATGAACGATCTCTACGACATCGGCGAACAGTTTTATCTCTGGGAGATCGCAACCGCTACGGTCGGCACCCTGCTTGCAATCGATGCATTCGATCAGCCCAACGTTCAAGAATCGAAGGACAACACCAAGAGCCTTCTCGCAAGCTACGCGCAGAGCGGCCGTATCGATCTTCCTGCTGCTAACGTGCGCAGCGAGAGCTTCGACCTCACGCTCCTCTCCGGCAGCGCGGGGATCGCCGGCAACGACGCAGCTGCCGTTCTCTTGGCGCTTCTCGGGCAGATCCGCCCCAACGATTACGTCGCCATCACCGCATATATCGAACGCGACAGCCGGCATATCGCATTGCTCGATACGCTCCGCTTGGCGATCCGCAACGCATTGCGTGTCGCAACCACCGTAGGTTTTGGTCCGCGCTTTCTCCACTCGACCGGACAACTGCACAAAGGCGGTCCATCGAGTGCGTTCTTCATACAGATCGTCGCCGACGAACCCGAAGATCGGGCAATCCCCGGCATGAATGCGACCTTCCGCACCTTGCTCGCGGCGCAGGCGCTCGGCGATCTGCAATCGCTCGACAAGCGCGCGCGTCGCGGGACGCGCGTTCACCTCAACGGACAAATCGATGCCGCATTGCAACACTTCATTTCCGGTGTCGAATCCTCAGTTACCGCGACGATGACAAAATAAACAACACGAATCGATCGAGAAAGCGAGCTCACGCGTGCAAATAGGAATGGTAGGTCTCGGGAAAATGGGTGCCAACATGGTGACGCGCCTGCTCCAACACGGTCATACGGTCGTTGCCTACGATCGCAGCGCACACGCCGTCGAAGAATCCGCTCGGGGCGGAGCGACCGCGGCACAATCGCTCGCCGACCTCGTGGAAAGGGTTACGGATCGCCCGCGAGCGATCTGGATCATGGTTCCCTCAGGTGCGCCGACCGACCAAACCATCGACGAACTCCTCGCTCTGCTCGATCGCGGGGATATCATCATCGACGGCGGCAACACCAATTACAAAGACGGGCTCGCCGCATACGACCGCGCGAAGGCCCGCGGCGTTTCCTTAGTCGACGCCGGAACGAGCGGCGGTGTCTGGGGGCTTCGCGAGGGGTATTGCCTGATGGTCGGCGGCGACGACGACGCGGTTCACCGCTGCGAGCCGATCTTCACGAGTCTTGCACCGACCGACGGGTACGCGCATGTCGGCCCCGCGGGCGCCGGGCATTTCTCGAAGATGGTTCACAACGGTATCGAATACGGCATGCTGCAAGCTTACGGCGAGGGATTCGAAATCTTGGAGAAATCGCCGTTCCCGTTCGATCTCAAACAACTCGCGTCGATCTGGTGCCATGGAAGCGTCGTCCGCTCCTGGCTTTTAGAGCTGGCGGTGCTTGCGTTCGACCAAGATGCGAAGTTGGAGAGCATTCGCGGCTACGTCGACGATACGGGCGAGGGGCGTTGGACCGTGCAGGCCGCGCTTGATGAAAACGTTCCGGCGCCGGTGATCACGCTCTCCTTGCTCGCTCGCTTCGCATCGCGGCAGGACGAATCGTTTAGCGCCAAAGTTATCGCTGCATTGCGCAACCAGTTCGGCGGCCACGCCGTCCAACACGAAGAGAAACATGCCTGAAGCCGTCGTCTCCGTCGAACCGTCGCCGCAACTCGAGAACCCGCTGCGTTCGTTACTGGAGAGCGATCGTATCGAAGATCCCTGCAGCATCGTCTTCTTCGGCGCGAGCGGCGACCTTTTCAAACGTATGCTCTTGCCGGCGGTCTACAATTTACGCCTCGAAGGTATCCTCCCGGCGAATTTTTCCGTCATCGGTTTTTCCCGCTCGCCCTTCAACGACGAAAGTTTCCGCGCATACTGCAAGGAGAGCGTCGACGCATTCTCTCGCTCCGGCCCGGCAAAAGCGTCGATGTGGGCCGAGTTTTCCCGGCGCATCTCGTATATCACCGCCGATTTCGACGACGACGCGCACTTTCACGATCTTCGTGCGCTCCTCGAACGAAGCGACAAAGAGCTCGGCACCGCCGGCAATCGCCTCTTCTATCTCTCTACCCCACCTTCCGTCTTCCCGACGATCGTCGAACGCCTTGCAACGGTGAAGCTCGATCCGAAATCCAACACCGCGGGGTGGACGCGTATCATCGTCGAGAAACCGTTCGGGACCGATCTCGCGACGGCGCGTGCGTTACAGCGCGAGATCAACAGCGTCTTCGAAGAGCGCCATATCTACCGTATCGATCATTATCTCGGCAAAGAGACGGTCCAAGATATCATGGCGCTTCGGTTCGCGAATACCATTTTTGAGCCGATTTGGAACCGACAATATGTCCGTTCGGTTCAGATTACCGCCTCCGAGACCCTTGGGGTCGAGCAGCGCGGCGGCTATTATGAGAGCTCGGGCGCGCTCCGCGATATGTTGCAGAATCACGTCATGAATCTCCTCGCCTTGGTGGCGATGGAGCCGCCGGCAACATCGAGCGCCGATGCGATCCGCAACGAGAAATTCAAGGTACTCTCGGCGATGCGTCCGCTCGATCCGGATCGCCTCGACCGTTCCGCCGCGCGCGGACAATACGGTCCCGGAACGATCGAAGGGCAGAGCGTGCCCGGCTATCGCGATGAGGCCGATGTCAACCCCGCATCGAACACCGAGACCTTCGCCGCACTGAAATTACATATCGACAACTGGCGTTGGTCGGGCGTTCCGTTCTACCTCCGAAGCGGCAAACGACTCGCCCGGAAGTCAACCGAGATCGCCGTTACCTTTGCTCCGATTCCGCATCGGCTCTTCGGTGAGGCAAGCGACGCTATCGAAGCCAATGTGCTCGTAATGAAAATTCAGCCCGATGAAGGACTCTCGCTGCGTTTTAACGCGAAGGTTCCAGGCCCGAAGAACCACATTCGCGCCGTCACGATGGATTTCAATTACGGCACCGGCTTCGGCGTCGCTTCCGCACCTGCTTACGAGCGTTTGATCGCCGATGCGGTGCGCGGCGATCAAACGCTCTTTACTCGCTGGGATGCCGTCGAGCTCGCATGGGAGATCGTCACCCCGGTTCTCGATCGTTGGAGCGCGACGAAGGATCGGAGTTTCCCGAACTATCCGGCCGGTTCGGAAGGTCCGGAGCAAGCCGATATCCTCACCGAAGATGACGGAAATACGTGGCGTAGGATATAGCGATGGATGCGGCGGGCGCGATCGTCAACGTTTCGGAGATCAAGCGGTCGCTCGATGAAGCGCGTTGCGGCGGCGGGCTTGCGCGAACGACGATGATGAATCTTATCGTCTACACCAACGAACCGGATCGTGAGGAGTGGGTCGCAGAGCGCGTCGAGGGAGTTGCGAGAAAATACCCGACGCGTATTATCCTGCTCGACGGAACCTCGCTCGGCGATCCGATGACGGCTTCGGTTCAACCGCAGATCGGCGGCGGTGCGCAATCGGAGATCGTCCGTTTCGGAATCGAAGACTGCGCCCCACAGACCGTCCGCTCGTTGCTCGATGCGTTGACGATCCCCGATGTCCCCGAAGTGCTCTGGTGGAACGGATCGACGATCGGCGTCGAGCGACTCTTCGAGGAGCTCGCACGTTTTGCCGCGCCGGCAATTATGGACTCATCGGGCAGTTCGAACGATGTCGACAACCTTCGTGAGTTAATCGATCTCGCCGACGCTCTCGGCTCGCGCCCACCCATCGACTTAGCCTATCTTCGCATTCGACCGGTCCAAGAGGTCTTGGCCGGATTCTTCGACGACCCGGCACACCGAGCAAAACTCGCGTCGGTCGATCGCCTGGAGATCGATGCCGGCTCCCTCGCAGAAGCGATCTATCTGCGCGCTTGGCTCGGCCGCGTGCTCGATCGTTCCTTCGAAGGCAGCGCATCTGCGCTCGCTCGCAAAGGACAAGTGCGTCGCGTCGCGCGCTGCCTGCTTTCAGGCGCCGAGTGCGCGTATGAGTTTCTCTTCGACGAGCCGGCACATTGCGCGCGAGCCACCGCATCGATCGGTCGGCAGACGTACTCGGCATCGCTTCCTTTCGTGCCGCTCGATACGATGTCGTTAGTCGAAAAGGCGCTTCTAACCGGACGAATCGCTCCGCATTATCGCGAAATACTCGCGATCGTCGCTTCGCAACTCTCGGTCGGCGCACCATGAGCAACGTGCACCGAGAGGTGCTTCCGAACCCCGAGGCGCTCGCCGAACGGCTCGCGGATTTCGTTGTCGCCGGCCTCGCGGAAGCTCAGAGCCGACACGGCGATGCATCCCTCGTTCTCGCGGGCGGGACGACGCCGCGCGCTGCCTATATGCTACTGGCAAAGGCACCGCGCCGGAACGCCATTGATTGGACGCGCATGACGCTGCTTTTCGGAGACGAGCGCTGCGTCCCCCCGACCGACGCGGAGAGCAATTATCGCATGGCGCGCGAAGCGCTGCTCGCGCACGTTCCGCTCCCCGCTTCAGCGATTCTTCGCATGCGCGGCGAGGCGCCGCCGCTTGTTGCGGCAGCGGAATACGCAGCGCGTATTCGCGAACGTTTTGGAGGGTCGCCGCGCTTCGATCTCGTCCTGCTCGGAATGGGCCCCGATGGACACACCGCCTCGCTTTTTCCCGGCAGCGACCCCTTTATCGATGATGACGCGCTCGTACGCGCGGTGTATGCGGAGAGCAAACAGCAATGGCGGCTCACGATGACGCCTTCGGCCATCAACGGCGCTCGCTCCATTGCCATCGCGCTTTCAGGTAGTGAAAAGGCCGCCGCCTACAGCGCCGTTGCGCGCGGCGAGGGCGGAGCATCGCTCTACCCGATCGAGGCGATCGCGCCGACCGACGGTCAGGTAACCTGGTTGGTCGAACGCAGCGTCGTAGGCTGATCGAGCTCCACCGGGCGGCGCCGGTTCCACTGCTCTAATTCACGGCCGTAGAGTACGGCGACGCGCTCGGAGATGCTTCGTTGCATCGCCGAACTCATCCGTTTGCGGATCGGCGTCGCCCCGATCATGGCTTGATTCCCGTACCGAGAGCGGCGAGCTTTACATGATTCTTTGCAAGAATCGTTCCGCTCGCCCGTTCGATCTCGACGACTGCGACGTTGAGATCGGTCTGCGCCTGCAATTCGGCGCCGCGCGCCTGTTCGAGTTGCACTTGCCGTTGCAGTACCAGAAAGGTCGTCGAGGCACCATTTTTATACTTGCGCACCTCGGAATCGTATACGGCCTTCGCTGCGATACGCGCGGCGCGGGTCGCCGCCAATCGTGCGAGCGCCGAGCGATATGCCTGCAAAGCGTTGCGATTTTCAATAACGATTCGATCGACGAGGCTCTTCGATTGTAACGCTGCAATGCGTGCCTTGGCACGAGCCGTCGCGAGGGCCGCATGCGAACTCCGGTGCCCGAACGTCGTCGTATAGGTGATCTGCGCGTTATAAACCGGGAAGCGACCGCCCCAGAGGTTGTGATATGATTGCGCCATCGATCCCGCCAAATACCCGGGAACCGGGGTTACCGGCCCCGAGCCAAGAGGATTCACGTTGGTGGGAATACCGGCGAAACCGTTGCTTTGATATCCCAGCGTTAAGTCGATCTTCGGCAAGACGCCGTTCTTCGCACTTGCTAAAGCGATCGCCGCTTCTTCTTGCGTCGCAGCACTCTGCGCGATCTCCGGACGATCCTGCAAGGCGCGTTCGACGAGGACGTTGAGGTTCGAAACTTTCGGCAGCGCCCGCGCCGGCGAGGTCGGAACGAGATTGGCGAGCCAAATCGGGTCGTTACTCTCGCTGAGAATCTGCGATTTGAGCGAGTTTTGCAGTCCGGCGACCTGTTGCAGAGCGCTATCGAGCGTCGCGCGAAAACTCTCCACTTGCGACTGCGCCTCGGTTCGCTCGATCGGCGCGGCCGCGCCGTGCAGAACGAGTCGATTGACGCTGCCCTCCTGAAGCATCGCCTCGTGCAGGGCGCTCTGAGCGATCGCTACGGCCCGCCATGCGGCAACGAGCTGCCAATAGGTCGATTCTACTGCGGCAATCGTCGCGGCCGTCTGCGCGCGCGCCTGTGCGCGCGCGGCACGCGAGCCGGCGACCGCGAGTTGCAGTTGCTCGCGAGCCGGGTTCATCCCCGCACCGCGAAGGAGCGGCTGGTCGAGTCCGACGTTCAGCGATGTCGCATAGCTCGGATCGAAGGCGTTGATAATGGTATTATCGATCGTCTTGCTCTGCGATAGGCCGACGCTCACGCTCTGGCCGCCGGGCAATAACGCGCTGAGCGTTCCCGCTACCTTCTGCTGGTTTTGAACGATCGGGCTAAAGTTCGGACCGGCGAAAAACGCATTCGTGGGAGCTTCGGTGACGTGAGCGACCGACGGTGCGATCTGAAAGCGGAGATCGAAATTGCCCTTGGCAGCAACGACCGCATAGCGTGCGATCTTCACGTTCTCTCCGGCGATTGCCAGATCGGGATTCTTCCGTAGGGCCATCGCGATCGCATCGTGGAGACGAATTCCTACGAAGGGTTGCGCGGTTATTCCGACGATCTCCGATGCCGCCGACGGCAGAACCGGCGCGCGATAGCCGCGCGCGACGACCGGAATCGCCGGCGATCCGGTCGTTGCACCGAGCGCGAGAGCCGGGCCAAGCGCGATCGTGAGAGCGATTCCTCCGAAGGCCGCACGATGCAGAGATTGATGTTTCACGATGACTCCTATTCCACTGCGACCGCGGCAGTCCGCGGCTTTCTAAGTAAAAGGACGAGCGGTGCGAGGCCGATCGTCATGATCGCCACCCACCGCGAGGTATCCGCATATGAAAGTACCTGCGCCTGCGCGCCGACCATATTTTCGAGTTTTACCAACGCCTTCGTCGAACGTTCCCCGCCTTCGCGCTGCAAATAGAGCGCGGTTGCCGGGCGCCCCAACGTCTCCACACCGGCGAGTGCCGCTTGATGGTAGGTCACGCCGCGCACCAGAATCGTCACCAAGATCGCCGTGGCGACACTGCCGCCGACCTGTCGCGAGAGATTGAAGAACGCCGAGGTTGCCGCAACGTCTTTATCTGCTACGCCGCCGATGACCGCGATCGAGAGCGGCACGAATATCTGCGACAGCCCGATGCCGCTGATCACCAGCGAGAGCACCAAGGTTCCGAACTGCGACTCCGGGGTGGTGACTCCGGCGAGCAACCAATTCGATATGCCCAGCAGCACGAAACCGATTCCCGTCGATATGCGTACGTCGATGATTCCTCGCCCGGCAAGGGCAGCAGTCAGCGGCGTGAAGAGCATGACTGCAAGCGCTCGGACCAAAATCGTTAAACCGGAGAGCGTGGCGGTAAAGCCGAGCGAATTTTGTAGATATTGCGGGAGCACGAGAATCGATCCGTACAAGCTAATGCCGAGCACCGCCCCTAGCACGCTGCCGACGGCAACCTGGCGAATCTTGAGAACGTGAAGATCGACCACCGGCCGCCGCGAACGTAACGTCCAAAGCACGAAAGCAATGATGCCCAGAATTGCGAGCCCGGAGAAGGTTCGTATAGCCGAGTTACTCAGCCAATCGTACTGCTGCCCCTGATCGAGCACGTACTGCATCGAGCCCAGGCCCATCGCCAGGAGCGCCAACCCGATCCAATCGAGCGCCATCGCACGCGGCTTTGCGGGATTGCGCATATAGAGAAGCGTTAACGTCGCGGCGATGATTCCAACCGGTAGGTTGATAAAGAACGCCCAGCGCCAGGTAAAATTATCGGTGATGAATCCTCCGAGTACCGGGCCAAGCGCGGGTCCCACGATCACGCCCATTGCAAAGACGCCCTGCGCGCGTCCCTGGCGGCGCACGCCGAAGATATCGCGAAGGATCGCCTGCGAGGTCGAGATCAGTCCACCGCCGCCGAGACCTTGCACGATCCGCCAAAAGACCAGCGCACTAAACGAGGGAGCGAGCCCGCACATCAGCGATGCGATCGTAAAAATAACGATCGAGGCGGTAAAATACTGACGTCTTCCAAACCGTCCCTGAAGCCACGGCGTAATCGGAATAACGATGACGTTGGCGATGATATAGCCGGTGACGATCCAGGCGCCCTGATCGACGGCGACCCCGAAATTACCCTGAATATTCGGCAGAGCGACGTTGACGATCGTCGTGTCGACGATCTCCAAGAGCGTTGCGGTGATGACGGCTACCGTGATCACCGCAAGCCGCCAGCCGTGCTCGACCAGCGGCGATTCGCTACTCTGCCGCGACGCCGACATTAGCGAACCTTTACGTCCGCTTCAACGCTCATACCGGGACGCAGGGGCATCTTCGAATTGAAATCGTCGATCGAGATGCGCACGGGTATCCGCTGCGTCACCTTGACGAAGTTGCCGGTTGCATTTTGCGAGGGGATCAGCGCGTAGGTGTTCTGCGATGCCGGGTTGATCGAAATTACATGCCCGTGGAACGTGTGCCCGGGATAGGCATCGACGAAAATATCCGCTTCTTGGCCAACATGAATTGCGCCGACCGCCGTCTCTTTATAGTTGGCCGTCACGAAGATATCTTTCGACGGAATCACCGTCATGAGGTTCATCCCCGCGCTCACCGTTTGACCGATCTGGGCACTCTTCTCGCCGACGTATCCATCGATCGGGGAATATATCCGCGTATACTGCAGGTTGAGTTTTGCAAGATCGAGTGCGGCCTTTGCCGCGACGACTTGGCTCGAATCGCTCGACTGTGCGAGTTTCCCTTGGGCGGAGGTTACGCCGCCTTGCGCCCCGGCGATGCCGGCCTTCGCTGCAACGACGCGATCGCGGGCCGCCCGCACGCCGTCGCGTGCCGCCCCGACATCGGCCTGGGCGCTCGCCAGGGCAGCCGCGGCGGCTCCCTCTTCGGCGAGCGCTGAATCGAGCTCTTGACGCGCGACGTCGCCGGTGCGAACCAGCGAACGCGCGCGGGCGAGATCGGCAGAGGCCTTCGCATAGTTCGCACGCGCGGCCGGCACTTCCGCAATGGCGGCAGCGAGCTGCGCCTGTGCTTGCGCCAACGCCGCCTCGGCCTGAGGGACCGAAGCGACTGCGCTTGCGACGCCCGCCTGCGCCTGCGCGACGCCGCCCTGACTCTGCTGCACCAACGTGGTCTCGGTGGAGAGCGCTTGGTCGTACGCCGCTTGCGCTTGCGCTAAGCGGTGTCGCTCGTCGCGATTGTCGAGGATGACCAGAAGTTGTCCCTTGCGGACGTACTGGTTGGTTTGGACCGGGATCGAGTCGATTTTTTCACCGATTTTACTGGTGATCGCAACGACGTCTGAATCGATCATCGCATCCTCGGTGCCCGCGTGAACGCGTGCGTAGGCATACCAGCGCCCACCGTAAATCAGCAACACGATTGCGAGAATCGTCCCAAGGACGCCGAAAATGACGCGTTTCCGCGGCTGATTCGGCGAGGTATCCTCATCGGAAGCCGTTCCGTCGACCGCCGAAGCCTTCGGGCTCTCCTGCAGATTCGTTGCCATTACTTGTTCCTTGCTCCATTGAGAAAGATATGAATGTACGTCCCTAACCCGTACTCTTGGTCTGCATAAAAACGCACGTCGGGATATTTTTGCCGCCCCATCACGTGCGCGAAGATCATCGATCCGAAAACAGCGGCAAGGTCCTCAGGGTTGCCGACAAGCTCTCCTCGTTCGACGCGCGAGGCCATGAATGCGACCAACGCCTCGCGGACCGCATTTTGCGGGCGCCAGGTCGCCGAGCCGTAGACGTTCGCTTCATAATCGTCCTCGACCATCGACCAGCGGACCATATCGCGCATGCTCCAGAGGCGCTCCATGAGGAATCGTCCCATCGTCATGAGGTCGATCTCTACCGGCCCCCGCAACGAAATGGTAAACTCGTCGATCGAGGTACTCGGACAGCAATACTCGACGAGCTCGTAGAGTAATTTTTCCTTCGTACCGAAATGCCGGAAGAGCGTCGTTTCATTGACACCCGCTACCTCTGCGATCTCGCGCGTCGTGGCGGCGCGCTTACCTTTCCGAGCGACGACCTCGCGGGCGGCATGAAGGATCCGCTCTCGCGTCGCGTCGGTTCCGGCTGCGCGCCGCTCTTCCGGTCGGGCCGCAACGTGCGCGCTCATTTCGCCCCCGTGAAGACCGAGTCGGCAATCGGCACGTTCATTTGATATTTCCCATAGGTCGCGTGGGAACTCGCGCGAACGCGAAAATTGATTTCCGCACTCTGTTCGGCGAGCACGTCGTAACCGTTCTCCCGGCGATACCATTGACGCATCGAGATCGTGCCGCCGTCGCGATAGTGCCACGTCATCTCGACCAACTCCCACGTTGCCGGGTCGACGATTGCGTGAGCGTAGGCAAGAATATCACTGTATTGCCGCGGCGCCACCGTTAAAATGTAGACGGGGCGCCCGCTCCAGACGCGCGTACCGGCATACGAGACGATATTATCTTTCGACCAGGCGCCGGGGTCACCCACGTTATTAAAGATCTTCGAGAAGCCTGCGGCATAGGCCGGAACTCGATCGAAGACGACCACGAATTTACTCGGGCGCTTGTAATAGGTGGTGCCGTCGAGCGTCGGCGAGAGAAACGGGAACGAAAGCATGTGCGTCGTGACGTGAACGCGCGCGCGATAACTCGTCAGCCCGGGATTCCGGTCGAGCATCTTGTCGACGATCGCCGCGGCGGTCATTGGGCGCAACGGTTGCGTCGGCGCGGAGAGCGCGAGCAACCCCGGAACCAAAGCGAGGACGAGTGCAACCCGGGAGATCACGCCGCACTTCCCCCCTCGACCTCGAGGATGCGGTCGAGGCCCGTGAGCGCGAGTTGACGCCGCACATCTTCGTGCGAGGTGCGAACGGAGAATTCAACGCCGTGGTCGCGACTTCGGCGCAGGAGCGTGACGAGGCTCCGCATCCGGCCGACGTCGAGGCTGGCGAGGTCGGCGAGATCGACGACCACGCGCTCGGTATGGCGATCGACGATCGCGTCGAGATGCGCTTCATCCCGGCCGGTGTCGAGGAGATCGCTGGAGAAGACCTGGATTTTCGTTTCTTTTGTTTTCATATACTTTTATGCATGCAAGTACTTGCAGGAAGCAGGGTACCGTATTCGGGCTCTGCGTGCAAGTGCTTACACGCAATTTTAACCCAGTCCGGCGGCCAGGGTTGCACCTATCGATCTTGGAAGCGCCCGAAGCGATGGAAAGTCCCCTTCTTCGTGAATGCGCGCGGCGCGCCGGGCTCCTCCGCCCGGCGATCCTCTGGGAGCCGATCGCTTCCCGGGGGGAGTCCCGCGAGCTCGATGCCGACCGCGCGATCTACCCCGCGAGCACGATCAAGACCCCGCTCGCTGCGGCGGCGCTCCTGCTCGTGGCGCGAGGCGAGCGACGGCTCGACGAGCGACTCCCGGTGCGCCGGGAGAACCTCACGCTCAACGATGCGCCTTCGCCGATCGAGCCGGGATACGAAGCGAGCCTCGAGGAGCTCTGCCGCTATGCTATCGATCGCTCGGACAACGTCGCGACCAACGAACTCTTCGATCGCCTGGGGCGCGAGGAGGCGAGCGCGATCGTTCGCGCCGAGCTCGGACTCTCCGCGACGGCGTTCCACCGGAAGCTCTCCGGGAGCGACCCGCTGATCGCCGACCCGCAGTGGGATGGGAAGCATCGCAATGCTCACCCCGTGCGCGATGCAGCGCGACTCTTTCGCCTCATTGCGGAGCGCGCGTTCCCCGGGGCGGAGTTGCTCGAGGGTTGGCTCGGCGATCAACGCTGGAACGATAAGTTGAGCCTCGGGCTCGCTCCGGGCGACCGATTTGCCCATAAGACCGGCGACACGAGCGAGGTCACCCATGACGGCGGAATCCTCACGACCGGCGACGGGCGACGCGCGGTGCTCGTCGTTTACACCGAGATGCCTTCGACGCCGGAGAACAACGCGCGCTTCGGCGTATTCATGCGGTTGCTACGGCACGAGGCGTTCGGCGATCTCCCGTAACCGTTCGCGTGCCGCGCTAGCGGCCGGGCTCGGATCGCGCCCCGCGACGCGCTTTCCGGCTACGAAGGTCCCCTGAACCCACGCATCCTCGCCCCGATAGACCAGGGCGTTGACCGCCGGCGCCCAGGGGTCGATCGCGCGCGCGTCGAGCACGACGAAATCCGCGAATGCCCCTGCTTCGAAGCGTCCCGCATCGACGCGCAACGCGCGCGCGCCGCTCGCCGTCGCCAAATCGAACGCCGAGCGTGCCCCGAACGCCGCGCCGTCGGTGCGCGCGACCTTTTGTAACAACGAGGCTGCGCGCATTTCGTCGATCGCCGAGGGTTTGACATCGGCATCGGTTCCAAGGCCGATGGGAACTCCGAGCGCGCGCAGGCCCGATATGTCGCAAATCCCATCACCGAGATACTGATTGGTCATCGGATTATGGATGACGCGCGCGCCGCGCTCGGCGAGAAGCGCTTTCTCTTCTTCGTCGATATAGATCGCGTGAATCGCGACGCAACGTTCGTTGAGCGCACCGAGACGATCCAGCAAGCGCACCGGCGTCGCCCCGTACTCGGCGAGCGTCGCCGCCCCTTCATAGGCCGCTTCGGCAACGTGCACGTGCAACATACAATCGTGCTCGGCGGCGAAGTTCGCAGCGGCCTCGATCATCGCCGGCGAAGCGGCATGCAACGAATGCGGAGCAATGCAGAAGTGAATATCGGGATACGCCGCTAAAAGTTCGAGGCTGCGCGTTCGGGCTTCTTCGATGGTCTCCCGATAGGCATCGGGAGCATAGGCCGCATCCATCCAGGTGCGAGCGAACACCAAGCGTATTCCGGTATCGCGCGCGGCACGGATCGCAGCCTCAGCGTGTGCGTTTCCCTTGCCGTTGAGGTAAAAAAACTCGGCGACCGTGGTAATGCCGGCAGCGAGCATCTCGCTGAACGCAAAGACGAAGACCCAGTAAACGTCTTCGGCGCTCAGTTGCGGGACAACGCGATAGAGCGCATCGCTGCGCCATTTCTCGAAACTCCAGTCGTCGGCCCAACCGCGCAATAAGACCTGATAGGCGTGGCTATGTCCGTTGATGAAGCCGGGGACGAGCAAGCGATCTTCGGGAAAACGTCGCGTCTTCGTTCCACGTCGCGCGGCCTCGATGGCGAGAGTTTTCGCGTCGCCGATCTCCGAAAATCGACCGTTCTCGACGAGAAACGCGATCTCGCGCCGCTCCTCGCCGGCGACGAGCGCGCGCGCGGCGATAAAGAGCTCGCTCATTTCAACACCCGCCCGGCGCGAACCACCGCAGCAACGATATTGCCGCCGTGCAACCAACCGAATTCGTCGGGCTCCTCGAGCCCTAACGCGACGAAGTCCGCATCGCCGCCGACGCGTAGGGTTCCGCGCTCGATATGCAGGCTGCGGGCGGCTTGGCGCGTTACCGCGTCGAGCGATTCTGCGGCGCTCAGACCGAAGATCTTCCGCCCGAGATAGGCAACGTGCGCGAGATTGAGACAGGGCGAGGTTCCCGGATTGAAATCGCTGGCGAAGGCAACGCGCCCGCCGCCCTCGAGGACGGCACGAACCGGGGCGTGCTGCGCAAGCCCGAGGTAATCGATCGTCGCCGGGCATGCGACCAAAACGCATTCGCTCGAGCCCAGCCGTTGCGTGTCGCCGTCGGTAATATAGTTTCCGTGATCGATCGCATCGACGCCGAGTGCAAGCGCCATCGTCGCGGCCCCACCGTGCGCCATCTCGTCGCAATGCACGCGCAACCGCAGGCCGGCACGACGGGCGGCTTCGAGGTAGCGCTGCGTTTGCGCCGGAGAAAAGAAACCCGGTTCGCAAAATGCGTCGGCATATCGCGCGCCGTGCACGCGCGCGAACGGCAGGCATTGATCGATGAGGTAATCGACGAATCCTTCGGCATCGGGAAATTCCGGCGGTAGCGCATGAGCGCCGAGAAAGGTCGGCACGATGCGCGGCAACATCGCGTCGGATTGCCCGCGAGCGAGCAGATCGAGCAGTTCGAGTTCGCCGGGACGGTGGAGCGCGTAACCGGTCTTTACTTCTGCGGTCGTCGTTCCATGTGCGAGCATCGCGCGCAGACGCGGAGCGACGTCGCCGTTCCAGAAAGGCTCCGGGGTGAGTAACGCTTCACGCGTTCGCTCGACGGTATAGAGCATGCCGAGCGGAGCGGGTTCGTGTTGTAGTCGTGCCCGAAAATCGGGCTCTCTATTTCCCGAGAAGAGCGGATGTGTATGCGCGTCGACAAAACCGGGAACGAGCACCGCATCGGGGAGATCGAGGAGCTCGCAGTCCTCGGCGGCGGCAACGCGTTCCACCGACGCGCGTTCGCCGAGCGCGACGATGCGTCCGTCGCGAACGAAGATCGCCCCCCGTTCGACGATGCCGAGATCCTCGAACGTAATCCCCTGTTGCGGTAGATCGGTATCGCACGTTATCAGCGCACGCGCACGCACGAGGAGCGGTGCTAAAGCCGCCAATCGATACCCTTCTCATCGGCGGTTTCGATCGCGAGTTCGTACCCAGCATCGGCGTGCCGCACGACGCCCATGCCGCAATCGGTCATCAGGACGGTGCCTAAGCGCTCCTCGGCGTCGCGCGAGCCATCGGCGACGACGACCATACCGGCGTGGAGGCTGTATCCGATGCCGACACCGCCGCCGTGATGGAAACTCACCCAGTGAGCGCCCGCGGCGGTATTGAGAAGAGCGTTGAGAATCGGCCAATCGGCGATCGCATCGCTGCCGTCGCGCATGCCCTCGGTCTCGCGATACGGCGAGGCGACGCTTCCCGTGTCGAGATGGTCGCGCCCGATGACGATCGGTGCGGAGAGTTCACCGCGGCGTACGAGATCGTTAAACGCAAGCCCGGCCTTCGCTCGGTCTCCATAACCGAGCCAACAGATACGCGCGGGTAATCCTTGAAACGCAATCCGCTCGCGCGCCATCGTTAACCAGCGATGGAGATGCGCGTCTTCGGGAAAGAGCGCGAGCAGCTCGCGGTCGCAACGGGCGATATCGGCCGGATCGCCGGAGAGTGCGGCGAATCGGAATGGGCCGCTTCCGCGACAGAACAGCGGCCGAATAAAGGCCGGGACGAAACCCGGGAAATCGAAGGCACGCGTAACGCCCGCCTTCTTCGCCGCTTCGCGGAGATTGTTCCCGTAATCGAAGACGATTGCGCCTGCATCGAGAAAGCGCAGCATCGCTTCGACGTGACGACCGGCGGTTTCATAGCTACGCCGTTCGTACTCCGCCGGGTCACCGGTGCGCAACGCCTCTGCTTCGGCGAGCGTCAAGCCCGACGGAACGTAACCGTTGAGCATATCGTGAGCGGAGGTCTGGTCGGTCACGGCATCGGGGCGGAGACCTGCGTCGAAGAGCGCCGCGAATTCATCGGCGGCGTTTCCTTGATAACCGACCGAGATCGCTTCGCCGTCACGGCGAGCCCGCTCGACGCGTGCCAGCGCTTCTTCGCGAGAATCGACCACGAGGTCGAGATAGCGTAACTCGCGCCGACGCTCGAGCCGCGCCCGATCGACGTCGACGACTAACGCAATGCCCTCGCACATCGTGATCGCTAACGGTTGGGCGCCGCCCATTCCGCCGATACCCGCGGTCAGCGCTACGCGGCCGCGCAGCGTCCCACCGTAATGTTGGCGCGCCAGCTCCGCGAACGTCTCGTAGGTGCCTTGGACGATCCCCTGCGTGCCGATATAGATCCACGAGCCCGCAGTCATCTGGCCGTACATCGTCAATCCCTGCGCTTCGAGCGAGCGAAAGGTCTCCCAGTCGGCCCACTTCGGCACCAGATTGCTATTCGCGATTAAGACGCGCGGCGCACGCTCGTGCGTCTTCCAAACTGCAACCGGCTTCCCACTCTGCACGACCATCGTTTCATCGCTTTTTAGTCGGCGCAGCGTCCGAACGAGGGCATCGAACGCCTCCCACGAGCGCGCCGCGCGTCCGCTCCCGCCGTAGACGACGAGATCGTCGGGGCGCTCGGCGACTTCGGGATCCAGGTTGTTCATCAGCATGCGCAGCGCCGCTTCCTGCGGCCACCCCAGACACGTTAACTCCGTTCCGCGCGCGGCGCGAACCGGCCGTGGACCCGACAGCGTCATACTCATAAACCTCTCCTCTCGAGCGTACCTATTTGCAGAAATCCCCTTTGGAAGCCTGCGAAGGAGATGCGTTCGATTCGCAAGCTAGACGCTACGCGACGGATTCTCGAGCAAAAATTCGAGCGACCGCACCGGAGCGGATGAGCGAACGCGCGGCCGCGATGTCGGGTGCCGGCGAGCGATCCCCGACGAGCGGTGCGATCTCTTTGCGTGCGAGTTCGTAGAGTTCGTCGGTCGCGCGTGCGCTCCGCAGCGGGCGCCGAAAATCGGTTGCCGCGAGCGCGCCGAGCAATTCGCAGGCGAGCGCGCCCTCGACGTTTTCGAGCACGCGAACGAGATTATTCGCCGAGGTCATGCCCATGCTGACGTGATCCTCCTGTCCCGCCGAGGTCGGGATCGAATCGACGCTGCTCGGCCAGGCGAGCGCTTTATTATCGTTTACCAGGGCCGCCGAGGCGTATTGCACGATCATCAGACCCGATTCAAGGCCGCTCTTGCGCGCGAGGAAGAGCGGAAGGTCGCGATCTGCCGCATTGAGCAACAGATATAAGCGACGCTCGGAGATCGATGCGATCTCACAGATCGCCATTTTCAAGAAGTCGATCGCCAAGGCAATCGGCTCGCCGTGAAAGTTCCCACCGCTGAGAAACGCACGGTCCTCCGGAAAGACCAGCGGATTATCGGTGACCGAATTCGCTTCGATCTCCGCAACCGCGCGCGCGTGCTCGATAGAATCGCGCACCGCACCGTGAACGACGGGGATGCAGCGAAACGAATAGGGATCCTGGACGCGGCCGCAGGCGCGATGCGACTGCATGATCTCCGAACCTTCGAGGAACCGACGCAACCGCGCAGCGACGATGCGCTGACCGCGATGCGGGCGCAAGGCGTTGATCCGGCGATCGAAGACTGCATCGGTACCGAGATAGGCCTCCAGCGACATCGCGGCGATGAGGTCGGCGCTATCGGCGAGGCGCTGCGATTGCAGAAGCGAGAGTGCGGCGATGCCCGTCATCACCTGCGTACCGTTAATGAGCGCAAGCCCTTCTTTTGCGCCGAGCGTCACCGGGCGCAACCCCACTTTCGCGAGCGCCTCCGCCGCGGGCATACGATTGCCTTGGTAGAACGCTTCGCCTTCGCCGATCAGCAAGAGCGACATGTGCGCGAGCGGAGCGAGATCGCCGCTCGCCCCAACCGAACCTTGCATGGGTACGACCGGCGTCACCCCGCGATTGAGGGTCTCTACCAAGAGCGAAAGCGTGGCGGGCGCGATGCCCGAGTGCCCCGCAGCGAGCGAATTCACGCGCAAGACACTCGCCGCGCGAACGTAGCGCTCGTCGAGCGGCGCGCCGGTGCCGGCCGCATGGCTCCGCACGAGATTGAGTTGCAACAATGCGGCATCGGAAGGATCGATCTGCACGTTCGCGAGCCGACCGAAGCCCGTCGTAACTCCGTAGATCGCGTCGCCGTCGGCGAAACGCTCCTCGACGAACGCGCGCGCCCGCGCGACCCGCGCCATCGCCTCGTCGGCAACGCGTAATTTCGCCCCGCCTTCGGCAACGGCCGCGATGCTCTCAAGCGAGAGATGGCGGCCGTCGAGTTCGACGGTACTCGATGCTGCACTCATCGTGATTTCTTACATCCCCGACCAGTTGAACGGGTGCTGTGCGACGAACGGCGGCCCGACTTCGATCGTGATATCTTCGTGGTTGCGAAGCAGAATCTCGCGCGGCGAGCGGCCATGCCAGAGACGACCGTTGACGATAATCCGCAGACGAGCGCCGCGCGGCGCGTGAAGCGGCCCGGCCGAACTCCAACTCAGGCTCTTTCCCCAGACGTCGAAAAACTCGCCGAGCGTAAATGGCCGCTTGGTCGGCGATTCGATATGGATGATGCCGCTTGCATCGTGCGTGTGCAACCAGTAGAGACACGCCGGCTGCACGGACGGGATACCGATATACGCCGGAAGCACGACGTTGCGCCCGCGATCGACGAGTTGCAGATGGCTGTGAATGTGGAGGACGACGCCTTCGGTTGCATCGCAACGAATACCGTCGATCGGCAGGCCGCCGAAAAAGCTGTAGGCCGGCTTCGGCGCGAGCAGCGAGAGCGCGAGCCCGACGAGAGCGGCGATGGTGATCGTACGTTTCATCGACGCGTAGCCTTCGGCGCGATGCGTCATTTACCTCATGTCGGGGTGCCGTCGTAGTAACGACCGATCTCGGAAAGCAAGCGGCGCATTTCAAGCACCGCGCTCTCCGGGCCGACGAGCCGCGCTTCGCTCCCCCAGCCGAGGACCCAGCGCAACAATTCGTCGAGGTCGGCGACGCGAAGCCGGAGTTCGACGCTCCCATCTGCGTTTTTCGTGAGATCGCGGTCGAGCCGGGAGGAGGCCGCGACCGCGGCTTTCGCGATCCGTGGATCGAAGCGAACGGTGACCTCGTGTGCGGCCTCTCCGGTCATCAGGCCCGAAATCGAGCTCGACATCCATTTCTCCAAATCGAACTCGGCGGGGCGCTGGTAGGTGCGGGAGGTCAGGCGAGCCGATTCCATCCCATCGAGCGCGAAGGTTCGCCGGGCGCGCCGCATGCGGTCGTAACCGACGCAATAATAGCGTCCGCCGGCAACGATCAGCCCATAGGGTTCGATATCGCGCGTACTGCTTTTCCCGTGACGATCGACGTATTCGATG
>JAJYRI010000019.1 GCA_021794175.1 bacterium | reverse complement strand
GCCGATTGCGCCGCCCTCTTCTCAAAAGGGAGTGCGAGTGCGAAGGTCGATGTCGAAGTTACGCGGCGCAAACACGTCCGCAAACAACGCGGAGGAGCGCCGGGGTTGGTTTTCTATACGCATGCGCGCGCGCTCGTCGGGATACCCGAACGCGCGCGCGCTGCGCTCGCGGTTACTGAAGGCGCGCTTCGCACGCCTTCCAATTAAGATTCGCGAAGAACGACTCGATGTATTTTCCGCGCTCGGAGGGCTTATAGTCGCGGATAAATGCGTGCTCCCAAACGTCCATCACCACCAGCGGCACAAAACCCGCCGGGTTCCCGATCTCATGTTCGGCGATCCAATGGTTGCTCACCGTCTTGGCGTGCGGATCGTAATAGGCAATCGCCCAGCCGATGCCGCGCATACCACCGACTGCAGCAAAATCTTTCTTCCAAGCCTCGAAGCTTCCGAAGCTCTCGCCGAGCGCGTTATAGAGCTTCCCGCCCGTAAGATCGCTCGTACCCTTTGCGAGATTGTCAAAGTAGTATTCGTGGAGACGCATCCCGTTATATTCGAAACCTAAACGGCGGACGAGTTCGGCGAAAGCGGGATCCGCACCGACATTCTTGCCCGCCGAGCGAATGGCGGCCAACTGCTCGTTGAGGAGGTTGGTATTTTTAACGTAGCCTTCGTAGAGTCCGAAGTGAATGCTCAGCGTATCGTCGGAGATTCCGGTGAGTCCGGCGAGTTCCCACTTCTTTGGTGTGTATACGTGCATGCGGATGACCTTTCTTTGCATCGACGGTGTCGGACGTTCTGTTCGTCAGACGGGTACTAAAACGATCTTTCCGATATGTTCGGAGGATTCCAGCCGCTCGTGCGCTTCCTGCGCTCGGGCGAACGGAAAGACGGAGTCGACGACCGGCGCGATCGGCCGACGTGCCTCCAGCAGCGGCCAAATCGCTTGCTGGAGATCGAGCGCGATCTGCGCTTTCTCGGCATTACTGCGCCCGCGCAACGACGAGCCGATGATCTTGGCTCGCTTGCGCAGCAGGAGCGACAGATCGAGCCGCGCCTCGCTTCCCCCCATCGTTGAGAGCACGACAATGCGCCCTTCGGTTGCAAGCGCGGCGAGATCGCGGGCGACGTAATCGCCGCCGACGAGATCGAGAATGATATCGACGCCGCGACCGTTGGTGTAGGCGAGCGAGGAAGCGACGAAATCCGTCGTCTTATAATCGATCGCCCGATGCGCGCCGAGTTGAATCGCTCGAGCGCACTTGCGGTCGCTCCCGGCGGTGATAAAGACACGCGCCCCGAGCGCGCGGGCGATTCCGATCGCCATCGTTCCCAGACCGCTCGTCCCCCCATGGATGAGCAAGGTATCGCCGGGTTCGAGGCCGGCCCGATTGACCAAATTATCGTAGGCGGTAAACGCATTCTCGGGCAGCGTTGCGCCTTCCACCGAACTCCAATTCTCCGGTAACGGCAGCACGCTTCCTTCAGGCACGACGACGCGTTCGGCGTATCCGCCGCCGTTGCAGAGCGCGCAGACGCGGTCGCCGATGCGGAGGCCTTCGACGCCGGCGCCGAGTTGTGAGATCGTCCCGGCGACCTCCAGGCCGAGAATCGGGCTATGTCCGGGCGGCGGCGGATAGAGCCCGCGCCGGCCCAGTGCATCCGCCCGGCTGACCCCGGCCGCCTCGACGGCGATCTGGACTTCACCGGCCTCCGGTAACGGGGCGGGAGCTTCGAGGACATGCAGCACCGACGGGTCGCCGGGTGCATCGAAGCCGACGTACCTCACGGCGCCGAGCGCTCCAAGAACATCGCATCGCCGAAGGAAAAAAAGCGATACGAGCGCTCGACCGCCTCGCGATATGCCGCGAGCATCCGTTCTCGTCCGCAAAAGGCACTGACGAGCACGAAGAGCGAGGAACGCGGTAGATGAAAGTTGGTAATTAATGCGTCGACGATCCGGAATTCGAAGCCCGGACTGATAAAGCAGGCGGTCGATCCTTCGCCCGCTACGAGCGCTCCGCGCTCGAGCGCGCACCCTTCGAGCGCACGCAAAACGGTCGTTCCGACCGCAACGATCCGACGCCCCGATCGTTTTGCAGCCTCGATCGCCGCGACGGTCGCGGCCGGAATATCATAGCGTTCTTCATGCATCGCGTGTTCGTCGATGCGATCGCTTGCGATCGGACGGAAGGTGCCAAGCCCGATATCGAGCACGAGCGTATGGCGCTCGATCCCTCGCTCGTCGAGCCGCGCGAGCAGTTCGGGAGAGAAATGCAGCGACGCGGTCGGCGCTGCGACGCTCCCCGGCACGCGCGCAAAAACGCTCTGATAGCGTTCCCGATCTTCTTCCGTATCGTCATGGATGTACGGCGGGAGCGGCATTCGTCCGATCCGTTGGATCGTCTCCTCGAAGGGCGCCCGGAAAACGAACTCGACCTCGCGCCGCCCATCTGCGTGACAGGCACGCACGATCGCTTCGCCTTCCTCGCCGAAACTCACCCGAGCGCCGACACGCAAACGGCGTCCGGGACGGGCGAGAGCGTACCAACGCCGCGCCGTACCATCGTAACGAAGCGACCCGACGGGATGCAAGAGCAGGAGTTCCGCGCGCCCTCCGCCGGCGAGCCGCCCGAGCAGACGCGCGTGAATGACCGCCGTTTCGTTGAGCACGAGGAGATCGTCGGGGCGCAGCACGCGGTCGAGCTCGCGAAAGAGGCGATGGCGCTCCTCTCCGTTCTCCGACAGCACGAAGAGCCGGCTCTCATCGCGACGCTCGGCGGGATGCTGGGCGACCGACGCGCGCGGCAGCGCGAAATCGTAGGCGTCGGTTAGCCGTTCGTCAATCGCTGCTGCTCGATCTCGATGAACGTCGATAATCTCTTTGCGTCCTCCGGTGCGACTTCTATGAACTGGACGCCGATCTGAAAAGTTTCGTTCGCCGACGGGCGTATCCAGCGAACCTGGCCACGCATGCGAAGAAACGGGCTGCGCTTCATCGTGATCGTGTATTTCGAGCCGACCGGCAGATATTGATCGACCATCGCACGCATTCCGGTCGGCGAGATATCGGCGATCGCGCCGCGAAAGAGCATTGCCGAAAAGGGGTCCTCGACGACGATATCGATGAATTTTCGCAAACGAAGGCCGTATCGCTTGTTCTCGGCATCGCTTTCATCGGTTTTCGTTGCCGCCACGCGGTCTTTTCGATCCGTCATTACCCTCGTTCTCAAATTCGTCCGATGCTGGTTCCGACGAAATAGAAGCTCAAGATCTCTTGCGCGGAGCCTCCGACGAGAGCGTAGCCTCGCGCGCCCCATTGACAGAGACCGACTCCATGCCCCAGGCCTCTCCCTTCGATATGGAGCCCGGCAAAGGCCTGCGTCCCCGAGGAGGAGAGCTCCTGTTGGCGGCGCACGAGAAGGCTCGGCAGCAGTCGCGCCCCGACGTCGATACGAAAACGCGTCGCGGCGACACGCGCGGTGCTCGCCGAGCCGATAAGTTCGGCCGAGCGCACGCGCCCGCTTCGATCGAACTCCCTCAAGCGAACGTTCTGCAACATCCCGATCTGCGGTGCGATCCGCTCGGCCACCGCAGCGAGATGAGCGCCGTGAAGATCAGCTTTCCAACGATACAACGGCGAAGCAGTGCAGTAGGGGCAGGGGTGTGCGACGAGATACGGCAGCGCGGCTGCACCCCACGCATCGGCCGAGGATTCGCTATATCCGCCGCAGCACGACGAATATTCGATCTGCGCGAAGCCGCGCCCGTACCGTAACACGAGACCCGAAGTTGCGCGGACGGCCGAACTCGATGCCGGATGTTCGCTTGCGACACCACGATAAACTTGCGCGAGCTCCGATGGAACGACATCGTAGGGTCGATTCGGATCGCTTCGCGCGAGGATAAAACCGCGCGAACAGATCGCCTGTGCCTCCAATGCAGCCGGCGGCCAACTCGGCGTCATCTCCGAGGGAACGACGCTCGCGAGATAGTCGTCGAAATCGACCACGTTGACGACGCGCCCGTCGGGAAGAATCTCGTAGCTCCCGCGATAGCGTTCGCCGCCGAAAAGAAAACCGCCGGCGACCGGTTCCACCGACCCTTGCCCCAACAGCACCCGTAGCGCTTGCGAGCGATCCCCGCCCCCGCCGATCGTCTGCGCGGCGAGCGGCCCGCTCAATGCAAGCGCAGCGATACCGCCGAGAAAGCTCCGACGCGCGACCTTCATAGCAATCGTTGTTGTTTGGAATCCGAGGCGCCGGAGGCACCGATCGCCGCGCGTCCGAGCTCCGTCGCCTTGCGTCCTGCGGCGGTGCGCACGATATATCCGCTCTTGAGTAAAAACGGCTCGACGACATCTTCGAGCGTCTCCGCATCTTCGGTGAGCGTCGCGGCGATCGCGGCGATTCCGGCGGGACCGCCGTGGTATTGTTCGACAAGCGCGCGCAGAAAGGCGCGGTCGAGGCGGTCGAGGCCGCGTTCGTCGACCCCTTCGCGCGCAAGAGCTTCGAGCGCGAGGTCGGCGTTGATACGGCCGTCACCGCGAACTTGAGCGTAATCGCGAACGCGTCGCAGCAGGCGATTGGCGATGCGCGGCGTTCCTCGGCTGCGAGCGGCGATCGCCGCACAACCCTCCGAATCGATCGGAATTTCGAGAATCGCGGCCGATCGAGCGACGATGCGTTCGAGATCGGCGACCTCGTAATAATCGAGGTGATGGACGATTCCGAAACGATCGCGAAGGGGAGCCGAGAGCATGCCGGCACGCGTCGTCGCACCGACGAGCGTGAATCGCTTGAGCGGCAACTTCAACGTCCGGGCATAGGCGCCGCGGTCGACGATAAAATCGATCTGGAAATCCTCCATCGCCGGATAGAGAAACTCCTCGACGACGCGTCCGAGCCGATGCATTTCGTCGATAAAAAGCACGTCCCCATGCTCGAGCGACGTGAGCACGCCGACTAAATCTTTCGGTTTATCGAGTGTCGGGCCGCTCGTCGGCCGGATGCTCGCGCCCATCTCGCGCGCGATCAGTGCCGCAAGCGTCGTCTTTCCGAGTCCGGGCGGTCCGTAAAAGAGCACGTGTTCGAGCGGCTCGTCGCGACGTTGCGCGGCATCGATGGCAATGCGGAGATTCTCGACCACACGCTCTTGCCCGACGTACTCGTCGAAGCGACGCGGCCGCAATCCGGCACCGAGTACCTCGTCTTCGAGCGCACCTTCGGGATCGAGCAATCGCGCCGATTCATCGAGCGGCTCGACGTCCTCGGGGCCGAAGAGCCGCTTGCGTGCGTCGTCGCTCATCGCGTTTCCGCTTTCGGCGCGTTACGCCGCTCGTAGATCGCTGCGAGGAGGCGTTCGGCGTCGGCGATCTCGGGGCGTGCGGCGAGAACGTCGCGCAGCATCTTTTCAGCCTCGGAGCGGCGGTACTCGAGTTGAAGCAGTACGGCGAGGGCTTCGTCGGCAAAATCCGGCATCTGTTTCGCAACCGGCTCGGGTGCTTCTTGAATCAATAAAAACCGTGCGACCTTCCCCTGCAACTTTGCAACGATGTCGCGCGCTTTCTGTTGCCCGATTCCAGGAAGCGTTTTGAGAAACGTATGATCGCCTCGTTCGATCGCCGCTGCGATACGATTCATCGGAACAGAGAAGGCGCGGATCGCCGAGCGCGGACCGATCGACGAAACGCCGAGGAGCGCCTCGAAAAACGCGCGTTCGACGGAGTTGGAGAACCCGTAGTACGAAAATCGTCCGCTCTTTTGTTCTAACGAGAGCACCGAATAGATCTCGAGACGGACCGGCGTCCCCGCTTCGATCGGCAGTTTCTCGGCGACGCACGGCGGCACGAGAATATCGTAGCCGAGACCGCCGACATCGAGCACGATCCGCTCGCCGTCGCGCTCGATCAATCGCCCTTCAATCCGTGAAAACATTCGCCCGCCTCATCAAAAATGCGCCCACCTCAGCGCGACTCCTCGCGCTCGAACTGCGGAAGCCCGCGGCGACTCGTTCGACGCGCGAACGCAAGCGCCAGGGCAAGCGCATCGGAGACGTCGTTGGGTTCGGGAGCACGGCGCAAGTGTAAGAGCTGCACGACCATCGCATTGACCTGCTCTTTGCGCGCGCTACCGGAGCCGACCAAGGCACGCTTCACGTACGAGTGCCCCAGCGTTGCGACCGGAATTCCGGCTTGCGCGCCCGCCAAGCAGAGCACGCCGCGCGCATGCCCCATCAAAATCGCCGTCGAGGGATTGCGATAGGTCGTATAGAGTTCCTCGATCACGATATGCGTCGGTGCGGTCTGCCGTATCGCCCCGGATATTCCTTCGTGCAATCGTGCGAGCCGAATCTCCAACGCATCCTGGACGCGCGGTGCAATCGTTCCCGCTTCGATCAGCGTCACGCGCTCGCCGTGGACATCGATCGCGCCGTATCCGGTGACGCGGAGCGCGGGGTCGATTCCGAGGATTCTCACGATTTTCCGTTGACCACGAGCGTCACATTCGAACCCGGTGCGAGCGTCGTTCCGACGAGTGGCTCGGTATGCACGACATTGCCGTCGGCACCCTCGGTAGTCGTATACCGAATCGATCCGATGTGATAACCGGCATCTTCGAGCGTTTTGCGCGCCTGTTCGACGGTCATCCCCTCCGTGTCGGGAACCTCACCCGGAACCGCGACGGTCAGTGCGATGCTCGAGCCCGGTGAGACCGAACTCGATGCAGTCGGTTGCTGGGCCAAGACGGTGCCGCTCGCTGTAGGATCGACGCTATAGGAGAGCGTCACCAACAGACCGAGGCTCGCCAGCTGCGTCCGTGCGGCATCTGCGCCGATGCCGACGAGATTGGGCAGGGCGACCGGCGGCCCGGCGTTGCTTGCCCCCGTGCTGACGACGACGTGAAGCGTCGCGCGCTGCGCGATCGACTGCCCCGGAACGAGATCTTGCGAGGCGATCGTTCCCGCCGCGACGCCGGGAATGGGGCTCTGCTGGATGACGTCGAGCGAGAGCCCCAAACGGGCAACGACCTGTTGTGCCGCTGAAAGATCGAGACCCACGAGATTGGGTACGTCGATCGGCTTCGGGCCATCCGAGACGACGAGCACGACCAGCGAATGCGCGCGCGCTTTCGCGCCGGGAGCGGGTTGCTGCGCGATGACGCTCTCCTTCGCCGCCGCATCGTATCGCCGGTCGATGCGCACGTGAAAGCCCTGCTCCGTTAGGCTACGCTCCGCATCGCCGGCAAGAAAGCCGCGCACGTCGGGGAGTCCGACAAGCGGTAAACCGTTGCTCACGATGAGTTCGACCAACGAGTTCTTCTGTACTAACGAACCCGGCGGCGGGTTTTGGCGAATCACGCGATCGGCGGGTACGCGGTTGCTCGGGCTTTGGAGGAAGCGCACCTGTAGCCCATCGGCGACGATCGCCGCTTGCGCCTGCGCGACGCTCATATTCCGGAAATCGGCGAGTGCCACGCGTCCGCCGACGCCTCCCCCGAACTCGCCGAAGATCGCATAGCCGGCAATCGCCGCAACGATTGCTAACACGATGAGGAGCGGGATCATTGCCGCGCCGCTGCGGTTCGCGACGGTTCTGCGCGGCACGTCGATGTTCCGGCGATCCGGCAACGGCGAGCGACGCGGCGGCAGCGGGCTGCGCAACGTCGCGGGCGCATCGTCGGCGGTAGCAAAGGCCGCCACGTTGGGGCGCTCGCGAGCCTCTCGCAACGCCCTGGCAAGATCGCTTGCGGCGGCGAAACGATGCCCGGGTTCTTTCTGCAGCAATTTATTTACGATCGCGGCGAGCGCCGGGCTCACGCCGCTTTCGGGCGGGATGACGGGAACGGGATCGCCGATATGCTTGATCGCGACGGCGACCGGAGAATCGGCAGTATAGGGGAGCTCCCCGAGCAACATCTGATAGAGAACGATGCCGACGCTGTAGAGATCCGATGCCGGCGTCAGTTCTCGGCTCTGCGCCTGCTCCGGAGAAAGATAGTAGACGCTCCCCATGACTAAGCCCGGCCGCGTCGTCGCCATCGTTTGCTCCGAGAACGCCCGCGCGATGCCGAAATCGGAGAGTTTCACGACATCGTCCTTCCCGACGAGAATGTTCGCCGGTTTGATATCGCGATGCAAAAGACCCTGACGATGCGCGTAGGCGAGCCCCTGACAGACCTGCGCGGCGTAGTCGATCGCCACCGGTTCGGGGAGTCGCCCTTCGCTATTGATAATCTCCGCAAGCGAGCAACCGTCGACGAACTCCATGACGATGTAATAGATATCGTCTTCGTGCCCGACATCGTAGGTGTTCACGACGTTGGGATGTGAAAGGCGGCCGACCGATTCCGCCTCTTGATAGAAGCGACGCACGAAGTCTTGGTCGGCGGCGTATTGCTCCCGGAGTATCTTGATCGCAACGCGGCGGCGTAAGAGCGTGTCGGTGCCCGAATAGACGACCGCCATCCCACCCTCGCCGATACGCTCCTCGAGCCGGTATCTACCGGCGATCGTCGATTGTTCGATCATTTCGTTATTACCGTCAACGAGCGCGCGAGCACCTCGCGGGCGATCGGCGCGGCCACGGTAGCGCCGTAACCGGCATTTTCGACGACGATCGCGACGACGATACGCGGCGATTCCGCCGGAGCAAAGCAGACGAACCAAGAGTCCGCGGCGCCATGCGGGTTGGTAGCCGTCCCCGTCTTTCCGGCTACGGTCACTCCCGGTATCTGTGCGCTCGTCCCGGTTCCCCAGGCGACGACGGCTTCCATCATTTTCGTAACCTTCGCCGCCGTCTGCGCCGATACCGGGCTACCGAGCGGGCCGACCGGGGTACGCGTGAGGATCTTCCCGCGACGCGCGATTGCACGCACGATGAACGGCCGCTCCTCGACACCGCCGTTGGCGATCGTCGCCGCGATCATCGCAATTTGCATCGGCGTCACCAACAGCGCACCCTGTCCGAAACCCATCTGCGCGAGTTCGCCTGCCCAAATATGCGATTCCGGCGGCACGAACGCGTGCGCGGTCGGCAGCTGAAAATCGAGCGACGCTCCGATGCCGAAGCGCCGTAAATAACGGTAAAACGTCGATGCGCCGGTTCGCAGGACGATCTGCGCGAAATCGACGTTGCTCGAGAGCGCGAACGCTTTAACGATCGTACCCGCTCCGGTTGCCTCGTAATCGTTGTCGTGCAAACGCGCCTTGCCGATCATCAAATATCCGGGGTCTTGAAAAACATCGTGCATGCCGACGCGGCCGCTATCGATCGCCGCCGAAGCGGTAAGCATTTTAAATGTCGAGCCCGGCGGATAGAGCCCCTCCAGAGCGCGGTCGAGCAGCGGGCTATCTTTTGCATGCAGCGCTCCGGCGAATGTGGACCCCATCGTGTTCGGATCGAAGCTGGGGGTGCTGGCGATAGCGAGGACCGCGCCGCTGCGCGGGTCGAGGACGATGCCGGCGGCGCGAGGATGTTGCGCGAGCAGCTCCGCGAGACGCCGCTCGATCTTCGGCTCGATCGTGGTGATCAAATCATCCCCCGATTGCGGCGCGAAATGTTGGAACGACGCGATAAAATTCTGCAGCTGTTGCAGCGGATTCGCCGAGAGTGCCGGCGGCGCGAGGAGTTCGTCGTACGCACGCTCCAGCCCGGAGGTACCATAGCGCCGCGACGCATAGCCGACCACTTGGGCGAGTGCTCGCCCCATTGGGTAGACGCGCCGCGTCCCTTCGGTTGCGGCCAAAATACTTCCGTCCGCGGCAAGGATGCGCCCGCGACCGAGTGCGATAAACGAACGCCGCGGGTTGGAGCGATTTGCCGAGATTTGCGGCGCTTGGACGAGCTGCAACCAGGCAAAGCGTGCGGCGAGCACGAGGAAGAGCACCGTGAAGAGCGCGGAGATGCGCGCGAGCGAGCGTTGGTTCACTCGCGCTCGCGCAAGACGACGAAGCCGGAGTCGACGCGCACGGCGATATGCGAACGTTCGCGACCTGCATCGAGAATCTGGCCGATCAACGACCGGACGAGCTCTTCCTCGCAATCGTAGAACGAAGCGAGGATCTCTACGCCTAACTCTTCGAGCAGCGTCGGCGCGACGAATCCGCAGCGCGGGAGCGTCTCGTAGTGGCGCTCGTCGTACGCACCGTTTCGCCACGGGCCGCGTCGTCCGAAGACTTGATGGTGATAATCCCAGGCGCAGAGCTCGCGCTCGCCCCAGCGGAAATCGCCGCGGACGCAGAGCCGTCGGCAGAGCGCGCACGGAACGATCGGCACGGGGCCGCTCTCGATCGCCTCGACGATGTCGGGTGGCAGATCCTCGACATTGATGAGCTCCGCCTCGTGAAGATTGGTCGGCAGCGGAGCGTTCCAGCCGACGCGCGCGAGCAGATCGAGATCGTGCAGCGGCGCGACGAATGCGCTCTCATCCTCCGCCGGAAAGGTTCGATCGATCCAGTGCAAGAGATCGTCGGGAGCGATACCGACGCTCTGCCAGGTATCCCCGACCGCCGTATCGATCGGCGTGACCGCCACCGGCACCAACCGGGCGACGATCGTCCGCCCCTCGGGCAGGAGGCTGTTGGTAAAGGCAAGCGTGCTGCTGTTGCCGCCGAGCACGACGATGCCCGCCGGTTTCTCGGCTACGCTTTCGCCGCCACCGACTCCAGGTATCGATGGAGACTGCGCGGCGGCCCCGCCGAATTTGCGAGGGCCTCCGCCAGGGCTCGGGCGGTATCGAGACTGGTCAGACACGCTATACTGGCTTCGACCGAGCCGCGCCGAATCTTGTAAGCATCTGAGACCTCCCGCGCACCTTTCGCGTCGTTGATAACGAGATCGACGCTTCGCGAGGCGATCGCGTCGAGGACGTGCGGGCTGCCCTCGGCGATCTTGCCGATCCGCTCGCATGCGATGCCCGCCGCGGCAAGCACGCGCTGGGTTCCGTCGGTGGCAATGAGCGTATGGCCGAGCTCGACGTAGCGGCGCATAATCGGCACCGCGCGCTCCTTCTCTTCGTCGGCGATGGAAACGAGAATGCGCCCGCCTCGTTCGGGCAGCGCGATTCCGGCGCCGAGAAAGCCTTTGCGCAACGCCCCGGCAAAGGTCGCATCGATCCCGAGGACCTCGCCGGTCGATTTCATCTCCGGGCCGAGAATCGTTTCAACTCCGCGCATTTTTGCAAACGAAAAGACGGGGACTTTGACCACCGTGAAGGGCGAACGCGGGCGCAGACCCGTCCCATACGGGAGATCGGCGAGCCGAGCTCCCAAAGCGATCCGCGTCGCCGCCGCCGTCAAGTTGACGCCGGTCGCCTTCTGAATGATCGGCACCGTGCGCGAAGCGCGCGGGTTCGCTTCGATGATGTAAAGCTTCCCTTGGTGAATGACGAATTGAATGTTGATCGATCCGCGAACGCCAAGTTCGCGGGCGATTGCAAGCGTTACCTCGGTGATATGCCGCTCCATCGCCTCGTCGAGCGATGGGGCCGGGTAGACCGAGATCGAGTCACCGGAGTGAATGCCCGCGCGTTCGATATGTTCGAAAATGCCGGGAATCAAAAGGTCTTCGCCGTCGAAGACCGCATCGAGCTCGACTTCGAGCCCCTCGAGATACCGATCGACCAGTAACGGCGCGTCGGCGGCAATCGCCGGTGCCGACTCCACGTACGAAGCGAGTTGACCTTCGTTGTAGACGATCTCCATCGCGCGTCCGCCGAGCACGAACGAGGGCCGCACGAGGACGGGGAAGCCGAGTTCGCGCGCGATCGCGCGTGCCTGCCGAAAGCTTCGCGCCGCACGCCCCTCCGGCCGAGCTACGCCCAATCGAGCGAGCGCGGCATCGAATTGTTCGCGATCCTCGGCCATATCGAGCGTCGCGCGATTGCTTCCGACAATCGGAACGCCGCGCTCGGTAAGCTCCGCTGCAAGTGCAATCGCCGTTTGACCGCCGAATGCAAGCATGACTCCGCGCGCTCGAGTCGAGCGATACGCCGCTTCGACTTCGTCGGCTCCGGGAGGCTCGAAGATCAGCGCATCGGAGATATCGAAATCGGTCGAGACCGTTTCGGGATTATTGTTGACGACGACCGGTGCGAGCCCGGCGTCGCGAAGCGCCCACGCTGCGTGCACGCAGCTATAATCGAATTCGATACCTTGACCGATACGAATCGGTCCGCTCCCGACGACCACGACCGCCTCGCGCGCGGGGATGCGCATCTCGTCGCTCTCGCCGCGCGAAAGATAATAATAGGGCGAGCGCGCCGGAAACTCCGCCGCCGCCGTGTCGACCATGCGGAACGAGGCCGGGGGAGCGGCGGGACGCTCCGCGCTCCCGGTAAGAGCACGAATACCCTGCGATGAGTAGCCGCTGCGAAAAGCGCGCTCGATGTCGTCGGGGTCGTGGCGTTCGTGCAGGCGACGTTCGAGCGCAACGAGATCGCCGACCTCGTCGAGCCAGAAGCGATCGATGCCGCTCGCCTCGTGTAAACGCTCGATGCAGGCACTCCGATCCGGACTGCGGCGAAGCAACTCGGCAACGGCGAAGAGCCGCTCGTGCGTCGGGTTTGCGACAACGGCCATCAATTGGTCGTCACTCCACTCGCGCATCGCTCCACCGGTGAGGCTCTCGCGGCCGATATCGAGGCCGCGAACGGCCTTTAAGAGCCCGGCGGCAAAGGTGCGACCGATACCCATCGCTTCGCCCGTCGATTTCATCTGCGTGCCCAGCAAAGTGTCGGCGAGCGGGAATTTATCGAACGGCCATCGCGGAAACTTCACGACGACGTAATCGAGCGTCGGCTCGAATGCCGCTTTCGTGATTCCCGTGACCGGGTTCGGAATCTCTTCGAGCCGTTGTCCCAGCGCGATGCGTGTGGAGATTTTTGCAATCGGGTACCCGGTCGCCTTACTCGCCAAAGCCGACGAACGCGAGACGCGTGGGTTCACCTCGATGATTGCATATTCGCTACTCGTCGGATGAAGCGCAAATTGAATGTTGCAGCCGCCTTGGACATCGAGAGCGCGAATAACGTTCAGGCTCGACGTGCGCAGCATCTGGTATTCGATATCCGAGAGCGTCTGCGACGGGGCAACGACGATCGAATCCCCGGTGTGAACGCCGACGGGATCGAAGTTCTCCATGTTACAGACGATGATGCAATCATCGGCGCCATCGCGTAACACTTCGTACTCGATCTCTTTCCAACCGAGTAACGAAACCTCTAGCAACGCCTGATGGATCATGCTCGCGGCGAGCCCCGATGCGAGCGTCTCGCGGAGCTCGCGTTCGTTGCGAACGATGCCGCCGCCGGTTCCGCCAAGCGTATATGCGGGGCGCACGACGAGCGGATAGCCGGCCTCGGCAGCAAAGACGATGCCTTGCTCGATCTCGGTGACGACGACGCTGCGCGCGACGGGCTCGCCGATCTCGATCATTTTTTCTTTGAAAAGCTCGCGATCTTCGGCGAGTTTGATCGTCGCCACCGGCGTGCCCAGTAATTGGACGCCGAACTTTTCAAGCACGCCGGCGTCGTCAAGCGCGACGGCCAGGTTGAGGCCGGTCTGGCCGCCGAGCGTCGGCAGCAACGCATCGGGGCGCTCGATCTCGATCACCGCGCTTACCGACTCGAGCGTTAACGGTTCGAGGTAGACGGCGTCGGCGATCTCCGGGTCGGTCATGATCGTCGCCGGGTTCGAGTTGACGAGGATGACGCGGTGGCCTTCCTCGCGCAGCGCTCGACACGCCTGAACCCCCGCGTAATCGAACTCGGCGGCCTGACCGATAACGATCGGTCCCGAGCCGATGACAAGAATATTCCGGCGCATGCTAGGTGAGGCCGATTGGCTTCGGAGAGGCGAGAGTCCTGGAAGAGCGCGCAAAGAGCTTACGGCTGAAGTCGCACGCGCACCCAATCCTCGCGGTCGCGTCGGTAGAGCAGCCGGTCGTGCATGCGATTCGCGCGCCCCTGCCAGAATTCCATCGCGCGCGGAACGATCAGAAAGCCGCCCCAGGAGTGCGGCCGCTCGATCTCCTCGTCGGCGAAACGCTCCTCGAAATGCGCCATGCGTTCGTCGAGAACGGCGCGTGATTCCACCGGCTCGCTCTGCTCGGAGGCCCATGCGGCGAGTCGATGGCCGCGGGGCCGCGAAGCGAAATAGAGATCGGATTCGTCCTCGTCGACGCGGCGCACATCCCCCTCGACACGAACCTGCCGTTCGAGTGCCGCCCACCAAAACGTCGCCGCGGCAAAGGGCCGGGCGAGTAGTTCTCGCCCCTTCCGGCTATCGTACGAAGTAAAAAATCGGAGACCGCGCTGGTCGAGCCCGCGTAAAAGCACCATGCGCAGACTCGGGCGCCCATCGGCAGCGACAGTCGCCAACGCCATCGCGTTGGGTTCTAGCACGAGCTCCGGCACGGCATAGGCTTCGTCGAGCCAACGCGTGAGCGCGAGAATCGGATCCGCACCGAGCTCGCTTTCACGCAGTTCGCCGCGCTCGTATGATTTTCGGCTCGAAGAGAGCTCTCTCACGGTATCCTTCCAAATGCTACGGCGGCGAATGTCGCAAGCGCGAGCAGCAGCGCGCCGCAGAGCGCACTCCCCAGTGAAATATCGACGCTCGTAGGACGAAAAGCGGTAATGCGGCCCAGGGCTCCCAACGCCCCGCGCAACGCCGATGCATTCTCGACGCGCACGAATCGCCCCCCGCCCGCACGGGCATAAGCGCGTAACGCGCCGGTATCGATGCCGGCGGCCTCGCTCGTGCCCGGTATCAATGCTCCGGAGTTGGTCCCGATGCCGACGGTATCGACCACGATGCCGCGCGCACCGAGCGAGGATGCTGCGGCATATGGATCGACGCCGGTATTGTTCACACCGTCGGTCACCAGAACGACCGTGCGCGGCCCGCGATTCCCCAGGAGCGTCCCCGCGAGCGCGAGCGCATCGCCGATCGCGGTCGGGCCGTTCGGTGCCGGGAGCGTGTCGAGGGCGGCGATCGCCGCGGAGTGTCGTGCGGTCAACGGTTGTACGAGCGAGGCCGCCCCGGAAAAAGCGACGATGGCGACGCGCTCGCCGGCGGACATCGCTTCGATGAAGCGCTTCGCAGCGGCACGCGCGGCGATCGCGCGCGTCGGAACGATATCGGTCGAGGCCATCGATCCGGAGGTATCGATACAGAGAACCACCGCGCCGTCGTGGATCGGCTCGGGTAACGTCACGTGCGGGCGCGCGAGCGCGAGCCCCGCCAATGCAATCCCTACGATCCAGGCGGCGCGTAGCAGCACGCTTGCAATGTCTCGTTCGCCGAGGGATCGGCGCAGAAACGCAATCTCGGAATAGGCGAGCGCGCGCGCATCGCGCATGCGGCCAGCGTGCCGGAGCGACCAGATCCCCAGCGCGACGAGCGCCGCGGCGATCGGTAGAAACGCCGGGGCTCCGAAACTCACCGCAACGCTCCTCGCGCGATGCCGAACGCTTCGGCGAGCGCTGCCGCACCGTCATGCTCCTGTAAGATGCCCACACGCCAGCCCAACCGACGAAAACGTCGCGCTAAACCCTCTTCTCGTTCGATGCTCGCCTGTCGATACGTCGCACGTTCGCGTCGCCCGAACCAGCGAACGAGCGACTCACCGCTCTCCGCATCGACGAGTCGATTGAACCCATAGAGCGGTAGCTCTTCCTGCCATGGATCACGTGCCAGCGCGAGCGTCGCATCGAAATGACCCGCTGTATCGCCGAGTGTCGCGTCGTCGCACCGTTCCGCCGCAGAGGGATCGGTGACGATCAAAAGTGCGGCGCCGCGCGGCAAGACTGCACGCGCAATTGCCAGACGTTCTTTCAGGTCGAAGGCGTTCTCCGTTTGGAGACGGAGCGCTTCGCGCGCGGTCGCCGCGCCCTCGCGCCCGGCCCGCGCCCGCTCGGGGATCGGGCCTTCTGCAAGGATCGCCATCGCGCGGTCTTCCCCCGCACTCGCTGCAAACCACGCCGCAACGGCATCGTCGGCGGCATCGGCGAGCGCGCGCCGACGCCCGAGCGACATCGAGGGCGAGCGATCGCTGATCGCGGCGAAGACCAGCGCGATATCTTCGAGCATCACCCGGGTCTGTAGCGCGCCGGTTCTTGCCGTCGCCGCCCAATCGATGCGCCGCGTATCGTCGCCGGCGATATATCCACGCAATTGCACGAACTCATATCCATCGCCGCGCAGCGTCGTCGGCGAACCCTCCCCGAAGACGCGCGGTCGGTTGCGACCGCGTAGAAGTGCGTCGCGCAGCGTCACGGCACGGGAACGCCGGCGATCGTGCGTTCGATCCAGGACGAGGGCGAGAGCGCTTCGAGCACGAGGCGATGAGAAAACGCGATGCGGTGGCGCAGCACCGGCAAAGCGACGCTGCGAATATCGTCCGGCTCGACGTAATCGCGACCGCGCAGAAGCGCGCGCGCACGCGCGCAGTTCACCAACGCGAGGCTCGCCCGCGGGCTCGCACCACCGACGACGTACGGTGATTCCTTCCGGGTCGCCGCCACGAGTTCGACGACGTAGCGATGCAACTTTTTATCGACATGAATCGCTCGAGCGCTCTCGCGCCATTGCAGAATATCGGCGAGCGTCGCGACTTTTTGCGGGAGCGGCGTTTGCGCGAAGGCATAGCGATCGAGAATTTCGAGCTCTTCTTCTTCGCTAGGATATCCGAGATCGATCTTGAGTAAGAAACGATCCATCTGCGCGAGCGGTAGTGCGTAGGTACCGTCGTTATCGAGCGGATTCATCGTCGCAAGAACGATAAACGGATCGGGAAGCGCGTGGCTCTCCGGCCCGATCGTTACTTGCCGCTCTTGCATTGCCTCAAGCAGCGCGCTCTGCACTTTCGCCGGAGCACGATTGATCTCGTCGGCGAGAACGATGTTCGCCACGATCGGCCCGAGAACGGTATCGAAGCGTGCGCTCTGCTGATCGAAGATGCGCGTACCGACGATATCGGCCGGCAAGAGATCGGGAGTGAATTGAATGCGCTTGAACGTACCGTCGACGGAGGCTGCCAGCGCGCGGCAGGCGAGGGTCTTCGCAATGCCCGGCGGTCCCTCCAAAAGCGCGTGTCCGTCGGCGATCGCGGCGAGAAGCAGCCCTTCGATTGCCGCATCCTGCCCGACGATACAGCCTTTCAGCGCTCGCTCGACATCGTGTGGGCTTGCAGTCATCCCGTCACCTCCGCAAACGCGCGAATACACGTTTGAATTGCCGCTGGTAGATCCTCGTCGGTCGTAAATGCCGCGCGCTCCAGCGCGCGCAATAGTGGAGCGAGATCGCGGTCGGCGTCGGGCAGACGGACGAGCACGTCGGCGAGCGTCTCGCGTGCCGAGGCACCTACCAGCGAGCGAACGTCCACGCGTACCGAACGTACGACGGGCCGCGTCGGTTCCGCGCGAAGCACGAGCGCCGCCTCGCGCAAGCGCTCGTTCCGGCTCGGCACCTCACGGATCTCCGGCTCGCTGGGCAACGGCGCGGACAGCGTGTCTTCTTCTCGGGGGCGACGGCGAAGCAGCAGATACGCCGCCAGCAGCGCGAGCGCGAACGCAAGAGCAAGAACCGCCGTCGCGATCAGCGCGACCCGCGCGAGAATCGGCAGGAGCCGTCCCACCGCGCTGCCCGCGGTGGCAAAGGGCTGGAGTCGCCCCCCACGCACGACGATCCGCAACGGATTGCTCGAATACTGCTCCGCCTGTCCCGTTTTTGCATCGACGGCGTCGAGCGTCGCCGGTGCAAGATCGATATCTCCGGTGCGATTCGCCCGTACCGTTAACGTCTCGCGATAGATCGTCGCCCCAGGTACGTGGGTGAGCGTTCGTTCGTCCCCGCGCAGCTCCAACTGCGAGAGAATCGGCAGCGTGACGTTATCGATCCGTCGCACGTTCCCGCGAACCACAAGCTCGATCGTCAGCGTAAAGGCGCGGCCGATACTCGGGGACGCGGGGCGAGCCGATAGCGTAAAGCGTTCGACGGTTAATCGCGGCAGACTTTGCCCTTGCACGCTTTGCGGCAAAAGCATCGCGCAGAGCGCGGCGAAGGCGAGGAGCGGCGCTACGCGAGCGAGCGAGCGCGTTCGAGCCATGTTGCGAAGAGCCGACGTGCATCCCGCGGCCCCGGCGATGCTTCGGGGTGGAACTGCACCGCCTCGATCGGCAGATGCCGATGTGCGAATCCCTCGTTCGTACCGTCGTTGAGATTCGTCATCGTTGCTTCGAGTTCGTCGGGGAGCGACGCGGCGTCGACTGCATACCCATGATTATGCGCCGTGATGATGACTTCGTCGCGACGCAGATCTTTCACCGGTTGGTTGCCGCCGCGATGTCCGTACGGCAGTTTATAGGTGCGTGCGCCGTACGCAAGCGCGAGCAACTGATGCCCGAGACATATCCCGTAGAGCGGTACTTTTCCAAGCAGCTCGCGCAACGTTTCGATCGTGCCGACGAGATCGGTCGGGTCGCCGGGCCCCGGCGAGACCAGCACCATCGCCGGGTCGTTGGCGAGAATCTGCTCTGCCGATGCGTCGTAGGGGACGACCGTCACCTCCGCTCCCAACGCCGCGAGATCGTGCACGATCGCCCGTTTTACCCCGCAATCGACGAGCGTCACCCGCGTTCCGCCACGGCGTCCCTCGACGTGCGCGCCGCGCGCGGCAACGCCGGGAACCAACGCTGCGGTCGTTGCGACGCGCACGAACTCGGCCAAGCGTCGCTCGGCATCGGCGATCTCGTCGGCACCGACGGCGAGCGCTGCCCAGATCGTGCCGTGTTCGCGCAAGGCAATCGTGATCGCACGAGTGTCGGCCTCGACCATCGTCGGTACGCGCTCCCGATCGAGCCAAGCCGGAAGCGTCTCTTTCGAAAGGTAGTGCGAAGGGTGGTACGAGATTTGCTTGACGATCGCCCCGGCGACGCATGCTCGCCCGTACTGGGCGGCACTACCGCTGATACCGTAATTACCGATCATCGGATAGGTGAACGTCAGCAGTTGACCGGCGTAAGACGGGTCGGTCAGCGCCTCCTCGTAGCCGGTCATCCCGGTGTAAAAGACCGCCTCTCCGAGGGCAACTCCGGTAACGGCAAGCCCGACGCCGTCGAAGCGCGAACCGTCGGCGAGAAAAAGAGCGGCGGGATGAGGCATCGGCGCAAAGGGTTTGGCATCCCGAAGCTCGATCCCTCGGCGGTAATGGACTGGCACTTTACCGCCACGGCGTTCGCTACGGCCTTTACCATCGTCGATCCGCTGGGGATGATTCCGTTCACCATGGCCACGACCGCTCATCTGCCGCTCGAGCGGCGGGGGCGTATCGTCGATCAGGCGGTCCTCGTTGCGGCGGTCGTCATGGCGGCGATGGGGCTCGTCGGCCCGGCCGTGCTCTCCTACCTCGGTATCACGTTACCCGCCTTCACGATCGCCGGCGGCCTGCTGCTTTTCCTCATCGCCATCGATATGCTGTTCGCGCGCCCTCCGGGCACGCGCCGCACCGAGGACGAAGAGCGAGCGGCGAGCGCTGCGGAGAATCCGGCGGTCTTTCCGTTGGCGATTCCGATGATCGCCGGCCCGGGAACGCTCGCGACCGTCCTTCTCCTCGTCAGCCTTGCCGCGGGATCTCCGGCACGGATTCTTTCGACGATCCTCGCCTACGCCGCCGCGCTTCTTGCGACATGGCTCTGCATGCGCGGGGCGGCTCGCTTTCTCCATCGCATCGGCACGACCGGAATCCACGTCGTCTCACGCGTCCTCGGGATCGTACTCGCGGCACTCGCCGTGCAATTCGTCATTAACGGGCTATTACAGACGCCGCTCTTCCATCGTTAAAAATCGGTCGGCGCATCGGCGAGGAATGCGATTTCCCCCGCGACGATGGTCGCTTCGATGCGCCGCGGTAACTCCCACCCTTCAAACGGCGTCGCACGTCCCTTCGAAGCGAACTTCGCGCTATCGACGCGCCACGGGTGGTCGGAGAACATCGTGAGATCCGCAGGAGCGCCGATCGCAAGCGATCCCCCCGGAAGCCCGAGAATCTCTGCCGGGCGCGTACTGCAGAGCGCGACAAAATCGAGCGCCGAAAGATCGGGAAGCGCGCGCGCATACGCACCGACGGCAACTTCGAGACCGCTGAAACCGACCGCGGCGCGCGCTATATCCCCGCTTTTCTCTTGTGCGGTATGCGGGGCGTGATCGCTGGCAAAAAAATCGACCGCACCGCGACGTACCGCTTCGCGCAGCGCACGTGCGTCATCGCCGCTCCGGAGCGGAGGATTCACCTTTGCGCCGGCACCGAGTTCCTCGAACGCTTCATCGGTGAGCAAGAGATGGTGCGGCGTCACCTCGCAGGTAACGCGCCCGTTCCGCGCGCGCGCCCAATCGACCAGCTCCAAACTCCGTGCCGTCGACACGTGCGCGACGTGAAGCCGCGCCTGCGCCTCGAGGGCGAGGATGATATCCCGCGCCACGATGCTCTCTTCGGCCGAGGCCGGACTTCCCGGTACGCCCAGCCGCGCCGAGACGACCCCTTCGTTCATGACGCCGTCTGCTTTCAGCGTCGCATCTTCTGCGTGCGCGATGGCGACGCGGTCGAGCGGTGCGAGTGCGCGCAGCACGTCCCGCATCACGCGAGCGTCGGCGATCGTACTGCCGTCGTCGGAAAATGCGACCGCACCGGCGGCCAGGAGCGTTGCATAATCGAGCAAATCCTGCCCGGCGCGCGCGCGCGTCATTGCCGCGATCGGATAGATACGCGCGCGAATTCCTCGTTCGCGATTCGGTCGCGCGAACGAAACGCGTGCCAGCGTCTCGCTGCTATCGAGTGCGGGTTCGGTGTTCGGCATCGCACAGACGGCGCTGAATCCACCGCGCACCGCGGCGGCGGTGCCCGTCGCGAGCGTCTCCTTCGCCTCGAATCCGGGCTCCCGTAAATGCACGTGCGCGTCGATAAAACCCGGCGCGACGATCCACCCAGCGGCCTCAACGATCTCTTCTCCGGGATGCGCGTGAAGGTGCTCGCCGATCTCGACGATGCGATCGCCTTGCACGCGAAGATCGCGCAGTGCGTCGATGCGCTGACGCGGATCGACGATCCGACCGCCTCGAACCAGCACGCCTTACCAGCCGTGCACGAGCCGGTGCAGAAGTGCGGTTCGAACGAGAACGCCGTTGCGAACTTGTTCGCGGTAGCGCCAGCGCGCATCGAGCGTTACGTCGTCGACGATCTCGACGCCGCGATTGTAGGGGCCCGGATGCAGAATCGGCGCGCGCGGGCCGAGCAGCGCGAGTCGCTCCGCATCGAGCCGATAGGTCGCGATATATCTCGCATCGTCGATCGGCATCTTCTCGAATCGCTCGCGTTGCACGCGGAGCATTATCAGGGCATCGAGCGTTGGGAGGGCGGCGTCAAAATCGCGCTCGATCTCCACACCCTCGGGAACGTCACCGCGCTCGAGAAAACATTCCGGACCGATCGCGCGCACCCGCGCGCCGTATCGGCGCAACAGGCGCATCGACGAATGTGCGACCCGACTATGCCGAATATCGCCGACGAACGCGACTGCAGCTCCACGGAGATCGCCGAGGAGATCGCGCAGCGTAAACGTGTCGAGTAACGCCTGCGTGGGGTGTGCGTTCGTTCCGTCGCCGGCGTTGATGGTGCAGCCTTCGAAAGCGGCGGCGAGTTCGCCGACCGCGCCGACGAGCGGGTGGCGCGCGACGAGTATATCGACACCGAGCGCACGTAGCGTCACCGCGGTGTCGTCGAGCCGTTCTCCCTTCGTCGCCAGGCTGAGTTGCGCCGGCGAGAGATTGATAACGTTACCGCCCAAGCGCATCTGCGCGCACTGAAACGATACATGCGTCCGCGTACTCTGTTCGAAGAAGAGATTCGCGCAGAAGAACCCTTCGAGCGAACGCGGCGCCGGGCGCTGCGCGAATTCTCGAGCGAGCGCAAAAACGGAATCGACCTCATCGTTGTTGAGATCGTCGATATCGAGAAAATTACGCGTCGGGGTCAAGCAAAAGAACCTCGTCGGTCGGCGAGGGCGTCGGGGAGAGGGTCACCACAACCCGCTCGCGACGGCTCGTCGGAATGCGCCGCCCGACGAAGTCGCCCTGAACGGGCAATTCGCGCAATCCGCGATCGACGAGTACGCAAAGCCGTATCGCCGACGGGCGACCGAGATCGATGAGCGCATCGAGGGCGCTGCGCACCGTGCGTCCGGTAAAAAGCACGTCGTCGACGATCACGATGGATCGCCCCTCTACAGCGTCGGGAATCTGCGATTCGGGTAGTGCGTGGACCACGTTATCGTCCCGGTAAAGATTCACGTTCAGATAACCGAGCGTCGGGGCGACGCCGCTGATTCGTTCGATGTGTGAGGCGAGCCGTTGGGCGAGTGCCTCTCCGCCACGGCGAATGCCGAAAAGCTCGATTCCCTTGCGTGCATCCTCCGGCTCCAATATCTCATGGGCGAGCCGCGCGATAATGCGCTCGATCTCTTCCGCTCCGATGAGCCGCCGGGTACGTGCACTCATGAACCTGCCTCCATTGCCGCGAGCGCATCCCGCGCACGCTGCAGATCGTTCCGATATCCGTCGAGTTTCGCTCGCTCGGCGTTCACGACCTCGGCGGCGGCTCGCGCTACGAAGGCCTCGTTCCCGAGTTTCTTCTCCGAACGCGCGACTTCGGCGGTCAGACGCTCCACCTCGCGCCGATAGCGCTCTCTCATCAACTCGCGCGGTGCCTCGACGCTGACCGCATCGAGCGCTGCAACGGGATCTCCGGCGACCGCGTCGCCGGCAAGCTCGGTCGCGCCCCCGAAGTGGAGGACGAGCGCGCGCAGATCGTCGGGGAGATTGCGCGGCACGTTGATCTCGATCGCTCCGCGCGGAGGCAATCCGTAGGCGACGCGTTCGTTGCGTAGTCGTTCGATACAGCGCTGCAGAGCCTCGAATTGCGCGACGGCCTTCTCGTCCTCGGCGCACTCGAAGGGATCGGGCCAGGCTGCCGTCACGATGCTCTCGCCATCGTGAGGAAGCGCTTGCCAGGCTTCTTCGGTAATAAACGGGGCGATCGGATGCAAGAGCCGCAACGATGCGTTCAGCACGTAGGAGAGAACCGAGGCACGCGTCGCACGCGCATCGGACATCTTCGTCGCTTCGATATACCAATCGCAGAGTTCGTACCAGATAAAACGCCAGAGCGTCTCGACGGCATTGCCGAAATCGAACCCGTCGAAGAGTTCGCCGGTCCGCTCGATCGTCGCCCGAAGGCGCGCGACGATCCATCGATCGGCGAGCGTCCGCTGCGAAGGAGGCGGAAGCTGCATCGCGCCCGGTAGTCCCTCGGGGAGCGCGCGCGCATAGCGAAGCGCATTCCAGATTTTGTTGTTGAAGTTGCGCGCTTCTTCGCAACGCGACTCCTGAAAACGAATCTCTTGACCTTCGAGCCGCATTTGCCGCAGTATGCCGACGCGAAAGGCGTCGGCCCCATACTTCTCGACTAAATCCATCGGATCGATCGCGTTCCCGAGCGATTTACTCATCTTGCGCCCTTGAGCATCGAAGACCAGCGGCGTCACGAAAACGGTCGGGAAGGGCAGACGGTCGAGGAGATGGAGCCCCAACATCACCATACGCGCGACCCAGAGAAAGATGATCTCACCGCCGGTAATGAGGACGCTCGTGGGATACCAATGCTCCAACTCCGGCGTTTGGGCGGGCCACCCTAAAATCGAAAACGGCCAGAGACCGCTGCTAAACCAGGTGTCGAGCGTATCGGGGTCGCGGGTTAACGGCGCATCTCCGTGCTCGCGCCGCGCGATCTCCCGCGCTTCTTCTTCGTCGTGCGCGACGACGATCGCACCGTCGGGCGTATACCATACCGGTAAGCGATGCCCCCACCAGACCTGCCGCGAGATATTCCAATCGCGGATCTGCTCGAGCCATTGTTCGTAGGTGCGACCGTAACGCTCCGGGACAAAGCGAAGCCGCCCATCGCGATAGGCTTCGAGCGCGGGTTTCGCCAGCGATTCCATGCGCACGAACCATTGGAGCGAGAGCATCGGCTCGACGATCTCACCGCTTCGCTCGCTCCGCGCGATCGCCATGCGATGCGCGCGTTCTTCGAGTAACGCTCCCGAAGCGCGAAGATCGGCGAGAATACGCTCGCGCGCGTCGTAACGATCGAGCCCGACGTAGGGCCCTACCTCGATTTCGGCATCGGTTATTCGCGCCGACAGGTCGAAGATCGAGGGCATGGGGAGGTCGTGACGACGGCCGATCTCGTAATCGACGGCGTCGTGAGCGGGGGTCACTTTCACCGCTCCGGTCCCAAACTGCGGTTCGACGGCTTCATCGGCGATGACGGGAATCGCTCGTCCCGTCAGCGGCATAATCACCGAGCTCCCAATGCTCGCAGCATACCGTTCGTCGTTGGGATGAACCGCAATGGCTACATCGCCGAGCATCGTCTCGGGGCGTGTCGTCGCGACGACGATCCCCTCGCCGCCGTCGGCGGCGCGATAGCGAACGAACCAAAGCGTCGCATCGCACTCTTCCCGGTCGATCTCGGCATCGGAGAGCGTCGTCTGCGATTTCGGGTCCCAGTGGATCAGCCGCTTTCCGCGATAGATCAGCCCCTCGCGATAGAGGCGCACGAAGGCACTGCACACGGCGGCCGAGAGGCCCTCGTCCATGGTGAAGCGCGAGCGCTCCCAATCGGGCCCGAAACCTAAGGTACGAAACTGGTGCTCGATGGTTCCGCCATACTCGCGAGCCCAAGCCCACGCGCGTTCGAGGTAGCGCTCGCGTCCGAGCGATTCGCGACTCTCCCCGCTCTTGGCGAGTTCGCGCACCAGGACCGATTCCGTAGCAATCGCCGCATGATCGGTGCCCGGGAGCCAGTCGGCGTTATTCCCCAACATCCGATGGTAGCGCGTGAGAATATCCATCGGCGTATAGGTCGATCCGTGCCCTAAGTGCGCGCGACCGGTCACGTTCGGCGGCGGCATCGCGATGATAAAGGGCGGTCGAGCGGGATCGGGCTCTTCGTGAAAGAGCGCCTTTTGCTCCCACCACGCATAACGAGCCGCCTCCACGCTCGCGGGATCGTAACTCGCCGGTAATTCGTCGTTCTTCATCTCAACTCTACAGCACGCCCTGGGTCAACATCTCTTCGAGCGAGCGATTGCGTCCTTCGACGCCGTATCGCAGCCACCACCATAGCGCGAGCGAACCGGTTGCAAATATTACCGCCATCGCAATGAAGACCGGCGCGACGCCGGCACGAGCGAACAGGGCATAGAACGCAAGCGGTGCCGCGATCGCACCGACGCGCCCCACGGCGACCGAGAGGCCGATGCCGGTCGCGCGTAGATGCGTCGGAAAGAGTTCGCTCGTGATGACGTATGCCCCCGAGCCGACCCAGGCGCTAAAGACGCTAAACACCGCGAACGAAAGGACGAAGTGCGCGGTATTGCCGAGCCCGTACGCCAGCGCGAGCGAACCGAGCGCTGCAAGCGTAAATCCCAGCAGCATCGTCGGACGGCGCCCCCAGCGATCCATCAGCAGCGACGAAACGACCTGCCCGGTGAGGCCGCAGACGGCACCTAACAAATAGAGCAATGGAATCTGTTGCCCGTGCATGCCGACGGCGGGAAAAATCGCGATGCCCGCGATTGCAAGAATTCCGTAGTAGGGCATGACTTGCGCGAGATTGACCACAAAAGCGAAGAATAAGCGGTGCGGCGTCGCTCGAAAAAGCTCGGCGATTTGGCCGAAGTAGCCCGCAGGCGGCGCGAGCGGCGTAAATTCGATGGGAAGGTCGGGATCGACGACCGCTTGCGCGCCGCTGGCAGCTTCGACGACGGCAACGATTTCACGGGCCTCGGCGACTCTCCCGCGTGCGAGCAACCAGCGCGGAGATTCCGGCACGAAACGACGAACGATCAGCACGCCGACCGCCAGCAGCGCGCCGAACCAAAAGACGAGCCGCCAGGTTGCGCCACCGACATTTCCGAGCGCGTAGAGCGCGATCCCCGACGCCGCGATCGCACCGACGTTCCACGAGGCATTGATCAGGCCGTCGGTCCGTCCGCGAAAGCGAGCCGGCACGAATTCGTCGATCGCGCAATTGATCGCCGAGAACTCTCCACCAATGCCGATGCCGGTGAGAAAACGAAAGAGCGCGAGCGAGAAATAATTCCAGGAAAATCCGGTGAGGATCGTCGCAACGGCGTAGATCGCCAGCGTCACCATGAAGAGACGCTTGCGCCCGAGGCGGTCGGCGAGCTCGCCGAAAACCAGCGCGCCGACGAGCATGCCGATCGTATAGATCGGGTTCACCCAAGCGGCTAAACTCGCTTGAAAATGCAGGTGTGCGGCGATGCTGGAAAGGACCGGCCCGACGATCGCCGTCTCGAAGCCGTCGAGAACCCATGCAATGCCCAACGCGACGGCGATGCGGGTATGCATCGGCGACCACGCAAGTGCATCGAGGCGCGACAGCAACGTCGGTTTCGAAGGCGACGACGCGACGGATGTGGAGGGCACGGCGCGCACTGTTGTCTGCGCGCGCGGGAATCGCCTGCAGGCAGGGGCGCCGACGCACTCGAAGCGCGTAGCGATGCGCACCCCGACGATTCTCCTCACCAACGATGACGGCGTCGCTTCCCCCGGCCTTCACGCGCTCGCGTGCGAGCTCGCCGAACTCGCACGCGTCGTCGTCGTCGCACCCGACGGTAACCGAAGCGGCGTGAGCCACGCGATTACCACCGGCGACTCGGTCGGGGTGACGCCCTACGAGGGCATCGAAGGCATACGCGCCTATGCCTGTACCGGGACGCCGGCCGACTGCGCCGTGATCGGCATCGGAGAGCTCTGCGAGACCCGTCCGGATATCGTCATCAGCGGCATAAACGACGGGCCCAACCTCGCCGACGACGTCAACTATTCCGGCACGGTCGCCGGCGCCGTCGAAGCCGTTCTGCTCGGCGTCCGCGCGCTTGCCGTTTCGCTGGCAAGCGACCCCGACGACCGGTCGATGGCTCGTCGCTGGGAGAGTGCCGCCGCGCAAGCGCGCGCGATTCTTCCGCACGCTCTCGCCGAGCTGCCGCCGGAGCGCTACTGGAACGTGAACGTTCCGAACCTCCCGCCCGAGCGATTGCTCGGGCACCGCTTTACCTCGCTTGGGCGCAAACGCTACGGTGAAGCGATCTCTCGGATCGACGAGCGCCGCGACGCTCGCTACTATCGCGTGTGGAATCTGCCCGGGCGGAGCGACAGCGAGGACCCCGATAGCGATATCGGTGCGGTCATGCTCGGATACGTCAGCATCACACCGATCGCCATCGATCGGACCGACCGCGACGAGCTCAACCGTTTGCGGCTTTCATCGGTTCTAGGAGCATGAAGCGATATTTCACTCCCGGCGAGCCGGCGCCGCTCGAGCTCTTCCCGCAGCCGATCGAGTTTCCGGCACTGGTCATTTGGCCGCGACACACCGGTTGAACGTTCTTCGGCGAACCGCTCGCGCAGTTGCGTGAGTCCGAAAAAATCCACCCCGACGAGCACGTCTATATCGTCGTCGCAGCCGATGAGGCGACGACGCAATCGCTCTGCACTCCCTACGGTGTCGCCGATGCATGCATCGCCGACCCGGATCGGCGCACGCATCGCGCCGCGCGTCTGCGCCCGGCTTCGTTGCTCTCGTTTTTCTCCCGCGAACTGCTGAAGCGCGCGCGCGAAAACCACCGTGCCGGTTTTCGGCAAAACTGGGCGAAATCGCGGCTCGACGATCTGGGACGAGTCCCCGGCGCGATGCGTATCGATGCGCGCGGCAATGTCGCCTGGCTCTACCGCGGAACCCACGCCGGCGATCTTCCGCCGCTCGAGGAGCTACTCGCGCGCTAGTGTCCCGAGCCGCAAGTCTCACCACATGCCCGCCGGGTCTTTTCCGCCGGGTGCAGCGTTGCTCATCGGTCACAATGCTACGGCATTGCTTCCTCTTCGCGCCTCGCCCCGCCGAAAAATCCCTCGTTGGATCATGTTGCGCGACTTGCGGCTCAGGACACTAGGCGGGCATCTCTTTCTGGCGATCGCCATAGACGAGCGTCGGTTGCTCGCGTTTCTCGACGACGTCCTTATTCACGACGCATTTCTTCACGCCGACCAATGACGGCAGATCGTACATCACGTCGAGCATGATCTCTTCGAGGATCGAACGAAGTCCACGCGCCCCGGTCTTCCGACCCTGTGCCTTCGCGGCGATCGACACGAGGGCATCTTTCGTAAACTGGAGGTCGACGCCATCCATCGCCAGGATACGCTGGAACTGCTTGACGAGCGCGTTGCGCGGCTCGGTCAGAATGCGACGAAGGGTAAGATCGTCGAGCGCATCGAGCGTTACGACGATCGGCAGGCGACCGATAAACTCCGGGATCAAGCCGAACTTCAGTAGATCTTCGGGCAACAGTTGGCCGAGCATCTTGCTCGCTCGCGCGACGCGTTTGCTTTCCGGGTTCGCTCTGAAGCCCATGTTGTTCGCCGCGACGCGCGACTCCACGATGCGCTCCAATCCATCGAAAGCTCCACCGCAGATAAACAGCACGTTGGTGGTATCGATCTGGATGAACTCCTGATGCGGATGCTTGCGCCCGCCCTGCGGCGGAACGTTGGCGGTCGTGCCTTCGAGAATTTTCAGCAGCGCTTGCTGCACGCCTTCGCCGGAAACGTCGCGCGTGATCGACGGGTTCTCGCTCTTGCGGGCGATCTTGTCGATCTCGTCGATGTAAATAATTCCGCGCTCCGCGCGTTTGACGTCGTAATCGGCGGCCTGAATGAGTTTGAGCAAAATATTCTCGACATCTTCGCCGACGTAGCCGGCTTCGGTGAGCGAGGTCGCATCGGCCATCGCTAACGGAACGTCGAGAATCTTTGCCAGCGTCTGCGCGAGGTAGGTCTTTCCCGAACCGGTCGGGCCGACGAGCAGAATATTCGACTTTTGGAGTTCGACCTCTTCGGCTCCCGACCCGACGGGGCCGGCATTGATGCGCTTGTAATGGTTGTAGACCGCAACCGCCAGCGCTTTCTTCGCGCGATCCTGCCCGATCACGTAGGTATCGAGAATCTGGTTGATCTCGCGCGGTTTCGGCAGGGTCCGAAGGCGAGCGCTATCGTCGGCAGCTTTGTAGAGCTCCTCTTCGATGATCTCGTTGCAGAGCTCGATGCATTCGTCGCAGATATAGACGCCGGGTCCGGCGATCAATTTCCGCACGTTCTCCTGCGATTTCCCGCAGAAGCTGCACTTGAGTTGCCCCTTTTCATCCCCGAATCGAAACATGACGGCGGGCGCCTCCTTGGGCTACGGTGCCGGAGCCGGCATCGAGCTACGGTCTTCGATGATACTATCGATTATCCCGTACTCTTTGGCGTCCTGGGCGGTCATATAGTAATCCCGATCGATGTCCTTGAGGACGTCGTCGAGGGGCTTCTTACAGGTCGCTTCGTAGATCTTCGCGACGGTCAGACGGGTCGCGATGAGGTCGCGCGCCGCAATCTCGACGTCGGTCGCCTGCCCGCCGAGTTGAGAGACCCAGGGCTGATGGATGAGAATTTTCGCATGGGGAAGCGCAAAGCGCTTTCCCTGGGCGCCGCCGGTGAGAAGAATCGAGCCCATCGAGGCGGCCATCCCCATGCAGATCGTGGCGACGTCGGGCTTGATAAAGCGCATCGCATCGTAGATCGCGAGGCCGGCGGTCACGCTACCGCCAGGGCTGTTGACGTACATATCGATATCTTTATCGGGATCTTCTTTTTCGAGAAAGAGCAACTGCGCGATCGTGAGACTCGCAATAGAATCGTCGATCGGCCCACCGACAAAGACGATACGATCCTTCAGTAGCCGTGAATAGATGTCGTACGCACGCTCTCCGCGCGACGACTGTTCGACGACCATCGGTACCAAGTGCCCCATCGGAGAACGACCTATCCCTTCTTCACCGGCGACCCGTTGCCGAGCGCCGTGCCAAACGTACGTGGAAGGTCTCTACGGCGCCGCAACGCGCTGCGCCTTGTCGATGAGAAACTCGAGCGTCTTATTTCGGACGATACCGTCGTAGACCGACTGCATATTCTCGGCGAGCGCCGCTCGAACGCGGTCGATCGGCTGCCCGTATCGACGAGCGAGGAGAGCGAGTTCGGCCTGAATCTCGCCCGGGCTCGCCTCGATACCCTCGGCATCGGCGATCGCCTCGATCAGCAGCGTGCCCTTCACCCGGCGCTCGGCGTCGCCGGTCAGTTCCTCGCGCAGTTCATCCTCGGTTTTGCCGATCGACGCGAGGTATTCGGGATACTCGACGCCTTGCTCTTGAGCCATGCGCCGGGTCTCCTCCAGAAGTTGCTCGCGCTCGGCGAGTAATAAGCTCGGCGGAACGGGTATCTCGTGGCCGTTGACGAGTTGCTCCATCAACGCATTCCCGATCTCGCGGCGCACGCGAGCCGCAGCGATCCCCTCGAGACGCTTGCGGACCTCCGCCCGGAGCTCCTCGATCGTGGCAAAATCGCTGACTTCGGCGGCAAATGCATCGTCGAGCGTCGGCATTTCGAGCTGCTTAACGTCGTGAAGGACGACCTCGAAGATCGCGCTCTTCCCGGCGAGCTCGCTTGCATGATAGGCCTCGGGAAAGTGCGTCTCGATCTCGCGACGTTCGCCGGCCTTCATCCCCGCTATGCCGGTAGCGAAGCCGGGAATAAAGCGATCCTCGAGCAACTCGGCGACCTGACCTTCGGCGGAGCCGCCCTCGAACGGCGTGCCGTCGATCCGTCCGACAAAATCGATGGTGACGATATCGCCGAGCGCCGCGGGGCGATCGACGGGAACGAGGGTGCCGCGGTCGCGCGCGAGCCCTTCGAGGGTCCGCGCCACTTCCTCATCGCTCACCGTGCGCTCCGGCACCGAGACCGCGAGCCCCGCATAGGTACCGAGTTCGAGCGTCGGTCGCACCTCGACGCGCGCTTTGACGCGCATCGGCTCGTTTTCGGCGCCGGGAAGCATCTCCAACTTGGGGCGCGCGACCGGCGCCAACGCGTGTTCGCGCAGCGCGCTACCGTACAATTCGGGAACGAGCTCCTCCATCGCCTCCGATTCGATTCCGGCGGTACCGTAGGTCTGCTCGAAGACGCGGCGCGGAATATGCCCCTTGCGAAAACCCGGGATACGCGCGTTTTTGCTCAACCGCCGGAAGGCGATCTCACGAGCACGCTCGATCGCATCGGGCAGCACGGGGATAACGATTTCGACGCTGGTCGCGTCGAGTCGGGTGAGGGTTGAGGTCGTCACGGGATCCTTACTTCTTGGGTGGGGGGCCGGCGTGCCGCGATGGAGCGGAAGACGAGATTCGAACTCGCGACCCTCGCCTTGGCAAGGCGATGCTCTACCACTGAGCTACTTCCGCATCGAACGGCCCGCCACGCGCGGGATGGTGGGCAAGCAGAGACTCGAACTCTGACGGGTCTCCCCACTGGAACCTAAATCCAGCGCGTCTACCAGTTTCGCCACTTGCCCTCAGGCGAACGCCCCATACTATAACGAGAACCC
>JAJYRI010000113.1 GCA_021794175.1 bacterium | reverse complement strand
CCGGAAGTTGTCAATACGTTTGAGGCCACTGTCGTTTAAGAATTAGTGTGCGGTCGGCTTAAACCGCTACGTCGCCCTCCTTTCCCTGCTGGGATCGGTCGGTTATTGGCGCGGGCCGGTTGATGTACGATGCGGGCGCAAGTTGCATCGGTTGCGGCCGTCCACGAACGAAGCGCTCCGGATGCGCGTCGTAGGCGGCATCGAGGATCGTTTTCCGATAGGTGATGCGTTTCTGAGCGCGACCGTGGTGGACGTCGCGCGGGGTCAGGAGTGCGATACCGCTGTGCCGATGCTCGTTATTGTACCAATGGAAAAACGTTTTGCAGAACGAGCGCGCTTCGACGATGTTGGAAAATGTCGCTGGGAATGAAGGCTGATATTTCAACGTTTTGAAAAGCGACTCGATGTGGGGATTATCGTTGGAGACGTGCGGTCGCGAATGGCTCTTCGTGACGCCCAGGTCGGCGAGCAGAAAAGCGACCGGTTTGGATTTCATCGAGCTGCCGCGATCGGCATGAATCGTCAGTTTTTGGGGATCGGCGCCTTGCTGCTCGATCGTCGTCTGTAGCAGAAGACGTGCAAGTTCGGATCTCTCGCGATCGGCGACCATCCAACCGACGACGTAGCGGCTGTAGATATCGATCACGGTGTACAGATAGGAATACGTCCATTTCCGGGGTCCGTGCAATTTCGTGATATCCCAGGCGTACACTTCGTTGGGACGCGTCGCGCAGAGTTCGGGCTTCACGTGGGCCGGGCGCGTGGCTTGATCGCGACGCTCGCCGACTTCGCCAACGCTGTGCAAGACGCGGTACATCGTCGACATCGAGCCATAATACCGGCCTTCATCGAGCAGCGTTGCATAGATGGACGGAACGCTGCGGTCGATGAACCGCATCTCGTGCACCGCATCGAGGAGCACTTGGCGTTGTTCGACGCTGAGCGCGCGCACGGATTTGCGGCGCGCTCGAGGTGTGGGGAGCTCGTCGGTGCCCGGTGCATCGAGCTGCGACGGCACCGTAGCGATGGCCCCATCGGAGAGCACGAGTTCCAGTGAAGCGACGCCGAGCACGGAACGCTGCAGTGCTTGGCGCCGCTGAAAACTCGCACGCGGGAATTGCATGCGCGCGCATGCACCGCGCTCGCCGAGCACCGGGCTCATTTCGGCGATGACTTCTGCCACGGCGGCAGATCCAGCTCCTCCGCACTCTCGCCGGCAACAGCCCGCAAGAGTGCGTAGGCTTTTCCCTGGATATCGATCACCCGTTGGGCCTTGGCAAGCCGCTGCTCCAGCACGGCGTTGCGCCGTTGGAGCGTGGTCATCTCTACCGCCTGCGGGTCGGGTTTGCGACCGCGTTGCTCGGCAAGCGGCCTGCCCGCCGCGCGTTGCTTGCGCCAATTCGAGAGCAGCGACGAATAGACGCGCTCCCGACGGCAGATCGCGGCCTTTTCAATGGCCGAACCGGCATCGTAGGCGTCGAGGATTCGCGCCTTCTCGCTAGCGGTGAAGCGGCGGCGGGATGCCTGCGCAGGCACCTCGGGATCGGGGACGGATGAATCGCTTTGCATGCGTGAGACCTTTCCTGCCTTCAGTAATTAAATCCGGGCAAATGGCCTCACGAAGTATAGACACAGAGGGCTCCTCGGCGAAGGCTAACGCACGCATCGCCGAACGATGTTTGTGTGCGATCACGTCGATGTAATGGAGCGGATCGATGATGAACTCGTTCTTCCCGCGGCTGCGACGATGCTCGGCGACGCGTTGATCGCCGATTGCGATCGCCACCGAGTTTTCGTAGATCTCCACGATCGCATCGCGTCCAACGTAGCGCGACGGAACCGAGTAGTGATTGGTTTCGACCGTTACCTCCTGGAACTTGTTGACGCGCGCGTAGGCAAAAACGCACGCCTTGGGAAGATCGTCAGGCAACGACCGTAGAGCGGCCTTCTCCCGATCGAATCGATCGCCGATGCGCTCATTGTGCGTCGAGTGAATTCGGGCGAGATTGCTTCGGCAGAACTGCTCGAGATCAACGTTGAGCGCCTCGATGCCGTCATACGATGGGATCGGACGGAAGTGGTTGTCCTCGATGTAGCCCATCACGCCCTCGACGCCGCCTTTCTCGTTGCCGCTACGCGGCGCCGCGAACTCCACTTCGAGCGCCAGCTCACCGCAGAAGTGCCGAAACCGATCGTTCTGCTCGCGATTGCGACCGCGCAGAACCCGCGTTACCGCCGTCTTGGCGTTGTCAAAAATCGCGACGCGTGGCAAGCCGCCGAAGAACTTGACCGCAGCGAGCAGACCGGCAAAAAGTGCGGGCCGGTCTTCGGTGAACGACGCACGAGCGAAGAAGTGACCGCTGTAGCTCAGCCGCATCGCAAAAATATGGACGACCGTGAGCACGCCGCCGATAATGACCTGCATCGGCGAGAAGTCGAACTGCGCTTGATCGGCGGGCACGTGCCGCGCGCGCACGAAGGCTTCCTTTGGTACCAGCGCGCGACGGCGACGGGCGACGTACTTACGCAGCGCAGCTTCGCTGATGCTCAGCGTTGCATCGTATTGTCGGCAAATGACGCTACCGACCCGTTTGGCGGTGATCCTCGGCGTTGATTCGAGCAATGCATCGATCACCTTCACGAACGGATCGAGTTTGCTACACCGCTCGTAGCGCGGCGGCTGAGGCCCCGGCACTTGCGCGCAGTACTTGCGCACGGTATTGGGCGAGATGCCCAGATCTTTAGCAACGCGCTTTATGGGTTCGCCATCGCGAACGCAGCGCAGCCGAATGTCCTCCCAGTTCTCCATTGAAATCATCCCTCCGTGGGCCTCCTTCGAATCGCGTTTGGGCTATTGCGAACGCTTGTTCGGAGGAGACCCCGCTTCGCTTGCAGAGGGGTTCAGTTTTGACGAGCGCGGGGGTTCAAAAGCTCGCGAGCGTTACCATGCACCAGCGCGCTTAAGCCGGTGAACCCTTTGCGCATGTCGGTTACGCCCGCAGCAAGCCACACGCGCGTGCCGGCCGGGGCGTGCGTCGGCACCACGCTCATCGTTGCAATTCTGCAACCAGCGCGCAGAGCAACCCCGCGTCCAACGCACCGGTCTCGATCCGCAACGCCGCGCCGGAGACGAGCGTCAGATGCACGACACTTAAGGCGTTTGACGGTGCTTCGGCGCACGATCGCGGCGGATGCCCCACGGCAGCAATCGCCACCGGGAGAAACGTCACGCTGCGCGCGGCGGAATGCGTGCGAGGCGTCGGCTCCGCGTTCAGCTTGCCAGCACGATAGAGCGCTTGCCATTGATAGAGACTATTGCGGCTCACACCGTGCTCGCGAGCGATCGCCAGCACCGATGCACCCGCGCGTAACGTGAGTTAGGCCAGGCGGCGCTTTTCCGCGAGCGGCACGCGGCGACTCGGCGCGCGCGGACTCGGTATTTGTGTTGATGCCATGAAGATCTCACGATGGAAGACGCGTTTCCTCTATCATCGTGGCCGGCAACCCTCAGCGCAAGACGGCCCTCAACAGACGGTTACGGTTATTCCAAACTCTACGGTGCGCCGGAGAAACCGGCAGGAGATTAAATAGTGCAAGTCTATCGTGGTGAAGGCATAGCGAGCCACACCAGCCCCAAGCCGTGCGCTGTGCCCCGTGAGGGTCACGGCGAAGCGTCGGTAGGGAAAACATGCCAGCCAGCCATTGTGCCGCGAAAGTTGGAAATTATTCGGAACGCCGACGAGGACGTAGACTCGGAAGGCAATATGCGGTGGTGCGAAATCGCGAGCGCCATGGCAGTTCCGCGTGGTCTAAGAACCTGGCGAGTATGGAAGTCTCTTGTACGGGAACCGGGAGAGATCACGACTGACCAGCGATGCTGGCCCGCATTGGGAAGGCGCATGCGCCGAAGCCGATGATGCACGGTCGTGACCAGTCAGACCCGCTGGTAGTAGCGATGAAGTTGGCGAACAATGCCGAGCAGTCGGCGGCGGAGTCGATGGAGCCAAGCAGCGAGGCCAAAGGGAAAACGTTCGCGTCCACCACGCGCCGGGCACCGAACCGGGAGAGCGTGTCACCGGGACTCGAGCGTTTACGTCAATTCGTAGAGAACAATCCAAAGGTTCGTCCTACGGCACTGCTCCACCATCTAAATGTCGATCTTCTTCGCTGGTCGTACTTCGCACTGAAGCGACGTGCTGCTGCCGGAGTCGATGGCCGCACATGGGAAGCATACGGCGAGAATCTCGAAGTACAGCTACAAGAGCTTCACGCACGTATACATCGAGGAGCATATCGTGCGCTTCCTTCGCGGCGACGGATGATTCCCAAGCCGGATGGAAGTCAGCGCCCATTGGGGATCGCGTCGATTGAAGACAAGATCGTCCAACGGGCGTTGGTCGAGATACTCAACTGCATGTACGAGCAGGAGTTTCTCGCCTTCTCGTACGGATTCCGACCCGGTCGCAGCCAGCACGATGCGCTGGATGCGCTCGCGGTCGGGATCAGCAGGAAAGCCGTCAACTGGATCGTTGACGCCGATATCCGATCTTTCTTCGATACGGTCAACCACGAGTGGCTGATCCGTTTCCTGGAGCATCGAATCGGCGATCATCGCATCCTCAGACTGATACGCAAGTGGCTCAAGGCCGGGGTTCTTGATGGAACGATGCTGACGACAAGCGAGGCCGGAACTCCTCAAGGTTCAGTGATCTCGCCTCTGCTCGCCAACGTCTATCTCCACTACACCTTCGACCTCTGGGCCCAACAATGGCGAAAGCGAAATGCTCGCGGTGACATGGTCGTCGTGCGATACGCCGACGACATCGTTGCCGGGTTCGAGCACAAGTCAGACGCCATAGCGTTTCTGGACGAACTACGTCAGCGTTTCGGGGCGTTCGATCTCAATCTACACGCTGAGAAAACACGCCTGATCGAATTTGGGAGATTCGCAGCAGACCGACGCAAACGCCGTGGACAAGGAAAACCGGAAACGTTTACGTTTCTGGGTTTCGTCCACATCTGCGGCAAGTCGCGCAACGGGCGATTTTTGCTCTGGCGAAAATCGCGGCGCGACCGAATGCGCGCTAAACTGCAGTCGATCAAGACCGATCTGCGTCGCAAGATGCACGAAACACTCGGCGCGCAGGGGCGCTGGCTAAGATCGGTGGTGATGGGCTACTTCAACTATCACGCCGTTCCGACCAACAGCGCTTCCCTGGCTGCCTTTCGGCAGCACGTGTTCTTGCTCTGGTATCGCACGCTGCGGCGACGCAGCCAGAAGGATCGAACCACGCTGGCGAAGCTCGGGCTGGTGGCCGACAAGTGGCTCCCTCGTCCAAAGATTCTCCATCCGTGGCCGAACCAACGATTTGCCGTCAAACACCCGAGGTGGGAGCCCGGTGCGCGAATTGCGCCCGCCGGGATCTGTGCGGGGGGCGTGCAGTAATGTGCGTCCCTACCGCTCTACGGCGGCCTCGTACGCGAAGCGGCATGTTGGGCACACGTCCGGCGCAAGTTCGTCGATCTGCACGCACTGCACCAATCGCCCGTTGCCGCTGAAATGCTCGACCGGATCGGCGCGCTCTATGCCATCGAGCAAGCGATTCGCGGACGACCGCCCGACGAGCGCCGCGCGGTGCGCCAAGAACGCAGCCGCCCGGCACTCGATGCCCTGCACGGATGGTTACAAGCGACACTCGCAACGCTCTCGCAGAAGTCGGCGTTAGCCAAGGCGATCCGCTACGCGCTCGCGCGTTGGGAGGCGCTGTGCCGCTTCTGCGACGACGGCCGCATCGAGATCGACAACAACGCCGCCGAACGCGCGTTGCGATGCGTTGCGTTGGGGCGCAAGAACTTTCTCTTCGCCGGCAGCGATGCCGGCGGCGAACGCGCGGCGGCGATCTACAGTTTGCTGGGCAGCGCGAAACTCAACGGCTACAACCCCGAAGCGTTTCTGCGCGAAGTGCTCGCGCGCATCGCCGACCACCCCATCAACCAGATCGCCGAGCTACTGCCG
>JAJYRI010000112.1 GCA_021794175.1 bacterium | reverse complement strand
TCTCGCACGTTCCGGCGCTCAATCCGCGCGAACTCGACGCGATCGTCCTCTCGCACAAACACCTCGACCACGCCGGCGATATCAACGCGATGATCGAGGCGATGACGGCAGGCGGCTTTCGCCGGCGCGGAGCGCTCTTTGCGCCGCGCGATGCTTTCGAGGGGGAATCGCTCTTGCAGCCCTATGCGGCGGCGTTCGTCGAACGCTGCGAGATTCTCGAACCATCGCGCACCGGGTATCGCGTCGGCGAGGTCAACATCGCGAGCTCGCCGCTCCACCACCACGCCGTGGAGACCCTCGGCGTTCATTTCGAGTATCGCGACCTGCGCGTTGCCTATCTCCCGTGCGGGCGTTATGACGAGGGAATCGTCGCCGATTATGCCGCGCATCGCCCCGACGTGCTGATCGTCAACGTCCTGCGCTTCGAGGATAGCATGCAGGTCGATCATCTCACGTGGCCGCAGGCGCGCGCGATCGTCGCGAGCGTTCGCCCGAGCCTCGCGATCTTTCAGCACTTCGGAACCAAGATGCTCGAGCAGAATCCCGCGCGCTTGGCCCAAGAGGTGGAGGACGATCTCGGTCTGCGTGCGATCGCCGCATACGACGGCCTCGAGATCGATCTCGTCACGCAGGTCGCTGCCGTCCGTGGCTGAGATCGTTCGCTCCGCCGACGAGCGCGCCGATGCATTCTACCGCGCGCACGCCCGCGAAGCACTCAAGAGTGCGTGGGCGTTCACGGTCGTGTGGCACGAGCAAACCGTCGATCTGCTCGCGCTCGAAGGCGAGAGCGTCGTCGGAACGGCGCGTCTGCGTATCGCCGCCTCGCTCGGTCACGTCGACCGGATCGTCGTCGATCCGCAATTTCGACGTCGCGGAATCGGGCGCGCGATGGTGCTCGAACTCGACGATATCGCCAACTACTACAACTGCCACAAGATGACGGTCGGCGTCCTCGCCGGCGGTGAGGCGCAGCGCTTTTTCGAGGCGTGCGGGTATCACCAAGAGGCGCTGCTCCCGCAGCACGATTTTAAACTCGACGTCGCGATGCTGCGGAAGTTCCTGCTCTAACGGAGATGCCGAGGGGGGCCGCGTCGGCGCGGACGCCCGCGAATCACCTGTCGACGCGGAGGCGGCATACGGCGCACGGCGCGGATCTTTCCGCCGCGCGGAGCGCGTTTCGGCAGCCTCGTCAGCCGCGCGCGTTCTAAGCGAAACGCCCGGGCGATCGCCGGCACGCGCCGCGATAAGCGCGGATGCGACGCAATCGAGCCGTCGAAAAGCACGACCCGCCCGCGCGGGCTCAGCGCGGTAACGATCGGCCCGCCGCCGGCGACGATAGCGCGCGCGCCGTTTCCCGATTGCGAGAGTTGATGCGCGCCGTGAAAACTCGCGGCGATCGCATGGGGCCCGCGCCCCTGCGCGTCGATCTGCGCCGCGCCGCGAACCCCGAGCACGACGTTGCCGCGTTGTGACTGAAAGCGCGCGAGCCCGTTTTGAAAGCGCATATTTTCGGCGAGGATCGATCCCCCGACGCTGCCGACATCGATCTGCCGCGCGGTCACGTTGCGCATGAAGATGTTGCCGAGTGCGTTGCGCGCACGAATGCGACCGAACGTGGAATTTTCGGCGACGATCGGCCCACGCCCGACCTGCGCGACTCCGCTGGAACGAACGTTTTCCAGCGCGATACCGCCTTGGTGAACGAGCGCGGCAAAAGCCGCACCGCGATAGCCCTCGATGCGCAGCAGCCCGTTGCCGGCGATGCGCACCGCGAGCATCTGCGTCGATGCCGGAAGATGGATCACCGTCGGTCCCGCACCGTGAATGACGAGTGCGTCGTGATTGCCCGGCGGCAGCGCGGGGAGAACGAATTGCTCCGCCGGGAGATCGAAACTGCCGCCGCGGGCGTTGGTAACGTGCTGCGCCCAGAGCGTGATATCGCGCGGAATATGGCCGCGTACGCTTGCGGCATCGAAGTGCTGCCAACCGATATGGCCGCCGGTTTCAACCTCGACCTGGGGGCGATTCCAGGTGACGATGCGCAGATATCCGTAGCGCATCTGCACGCTGACCACCGGCGAGGGGCCCACGGCGATAGCGGCGGCACGCGCGCATGCCGTCGCTACAAGCGCGAGCGCTACGGCGAGGCTCGCCGCCGTCGCTCCCTGCGCGAACGCTTTCATCGTGCCTTCAGGGTAGCGCTCGGGAGCGTCGGCGTCATGAGGGTTCGGTGAACTCTTCGCGGAGGCGCGGGAGCCTCACGCGGAGCAGCGCCCCGCCGCCCGGCGCATTCTCGGCGCTCACCTCGCCGTGGTGGACGCGGGCGATCGAGCGGACGATCGCGAGCCCGAGCCCGGTGCCGGGGACCGCTCGCGCGTGCGAGCTGTCCCCGCGATAGAAGCGCTCGAAGATCTGCGTCTGCTGCGCCTCGGGGATGCCGCTGCCGCTATCGATGACCTCGACGATCGCCTGCGTGTCGTCGGCGCGGACGCGCACCTCGACCGAGCCCTCGGCGGTAAACTTGATGGCGTTCTCGATGAGGTTGGCGATCGCTTGGCGCAAGAGATGCGCCTCTCCCAACACGAAAACACCGCGCTGCGCGTCGAGCCGAAGCGCAAGCCCTTTGTTCGCGGCCGCTGCGCGCTCGCTCTCGACCGCCTCCCCGGCGAGCGTGCCGAGCGCGAGCGGCTCCAGCGGAATCGCATCGCCGCGGTCGGCTTTTGCGAGCAGCAACATTCCGCCGACCATCTGCGAGAGTTCGGCGCTCTCGGCGACGATCGTTTCAAGGCTCTCGCGCAGGATCGCCGGATCGCGATCGCCCCAGCGCAGCAGCATCTGCGCGTTGGCGTTGATCGAGGTGAGCGGCGTCCGGAGTTCGTGCGACGCGTCGCTGATAAACTGTCGTTCGCGGGCGAATGCCTCTTGCAGGCGCGCGAGCAAATCGTCGAAGCTCTCGGCGAGCCGTCCGATTTCGTCGTCGCGCTTCGCCCAATGCAGACGGCGATCGAGCCGCTCCGACCCGATCTCGCGCATCGCTGCGGCGAGGTGCTCGAGCGGATCGAAGGCGCGCCCCGCGAGCCACCAGGAGAGCGCGAGAATGGCGACCATCGCGGCGAGCACGGCGACCGCGATACTCTCGCGCGTCTGCGCAATGCTCCGTTCGAGTGCATCGATGCGTTCGGCGACGTGCACGACGACTCCGTGCGAGCCGAGAGCGAAGTAGCGATCTTCGACGAGCATGGTGCCGATCGGCAGCGTTATCCGGCGACGCGCGATCGGCGCGCGCGCGGTGAGCCCGACCGCTTTGGGGATCGTCGTGCCGCCGAGATTACTGCTTTTCGCCAGCGGATATCCGTGGCTCGAATCGATCTGAACGAAGGTCGTCGGCGAAGACCAGGTGGTGAGATTATTCGCGTCGGTCAGCAAAGCATAGGCATCGGAGCCGCCGAAACCGAGCGAGAACGGATCTTCGCTCGCCTGCACCGAGGAAGCGATCTGCGCCATCGTCTCCGAGACGCGAGAACGCGCCTGCGCGTAGAGGATCGATTGCAATCGCATGCCGACGACCGTGCTGACGATCAGGAGCACGGCGATAAGGAGCCCTGCATACCATGCGGCGACTCGCCACTTTAGCGAATGCATATCGCTTGGAGAGCCGAAAGCATGTCGCTAATCCTTGATGCTGTAACCGATGCCGCGCACCGTCGTGATGAGTTTCTCGTCGAATCCCTCTTCGAGTTTTCCGCGTAAGTAGCGAATGTAGACATCGATGAGATTGGAGTCGCCGAGGAAATCGCTACCCCAGACGCCGTTGAAGAGCTCGTCGCGCGTGTGCACCTTGTTGCGGTGGAGCAGGAGGTATTCGAGCAGCGCGTACTCTTTGGCGGTGAGCGCGATCTCTTTGCCGCCGCGCCGCACTTCGTGACGGTCGCGATCCATGACGACGTCCTTGAACCGGATCGAGCGTTCCTGCGGTTCGCGCTCGCGTAACTGCGCGCGGACGCGCGCGAGCAATTCTTCGGTGGCAAAAGGCTTGGTAAGATAATCGTTCGCACCGGTATCGAGTCCGGCGACGCGATCGGGCACGCGGTCCTTTGCGGTCAGCATGATAATCGGCACGCGGCTCTTCGCGCGAATGCGGCGGCAGACTTCCATGCCGTCCATGCGCGGCAGCATCAGGTCGAGAATGACGAGATCGGGCTCTTTGAGCGCCAGCTCGAGCCCCTCGACGCCGTTCTGCGCGAGCTCGACGAGGTAGCCTTCGTGCTGCAGTTCCAACTGGAGCACGCGCGCGATTGCCGCATCATCCTCGACGACGACGATGCGGCGCTGCTTTTCGGAAGCATCCATGGGGCGGTTCTACCCGCCGCGGGTCTAGCGCCCCTTGCGCGCGAGATAAATCCCGGGTGAGAATTCCGGCAGCGTCGATGCGGTGAACGCCGCGGCGACGCCGACCGTGAGCCAGATCAGGATCGCTGGCTGCGCCAGAGTGAAGGCCACGCGGGCGATCGTCGCGATGACGCCGTTGATGTCGGAGAGATGCGGGACGAACCAGACGGCGAGAGCGAGCAACAACCCCCAGGCGCTCGCTTCCCACGGATCGATCGGTTCGGCGGGAACCCGCTCGACCGTTGCAGCGAGAATCGAAGCGTGCAGCTCGGCGGGCGGCTCCTCGAGTGGGAGCGACGCAAGCAGGCGGTCGAGTTCGTCGTCGGTTCGGTCGTTCATGGTTCTCTCTCCGAGGTGGCGAGGATTTGCCGCAGTTGCTCTTTGGCGCGGAAGATGTGCGTTTTGATCGTTCCGAGAGGTACCCCCAACACCGAGGCGATCTCATCGTACTGCTTTCCTTGCAGATGATACAAGGTAATAACGCTGCGATATTTTTCCGGAAGCGCTTCGATCGCCGCGCGGAGGCGCCCGGCGTCATCGTTGGCGATCGCCTGTGCCTCCGGCCCGGGAGCGGCGTCGGCCCGGTCGGGAATCTCCTCGCCGGAGTAACGACGCGTGCGCTTGAGACGGTCGCAGCAGGCGTGATAGCAGATCGAGAAGATCCAAGTCGAGAACTTGGCGTCGGGGCGGAAGGTATGCAGCGAACGGTAGGCTTTGACGAACGCTTCTTGGGTGGCGTCGCGGGCTTCCTCGCGGTCGCGCAAGGTCCGTACGGCGAGCGTATAGAGCGAGCGTTCGTAGCGCTCCACCAGGGTGGTGAAGCCGGAGGGGTCGCCGGCGAGCGTGCGGCTAACCAACTCCGCATCGCTCGTCCGTGGCTGCTCGGCCTCGATATGCACCTCCACCGCCATCGCTGACATGCTTCCTCTACGCGTAACAGATGAGGATTGTTTCGTCGGCCGGCGTTGAAACCTGGGGCTGCCCTCGGGCGTAAGTGGGGTATGATGACGCCAGGCAAGGAGTTCTCCGTATGAGTGACAACGCAGTCGGTGCAATCGCCGTCTTCTGCATCTTCGGGTTACCGATCGTGGCCATCATGGTCCACCGCGTGCTCAAACATCAGGAGCGGATAGCGATGATCCAGCATGGCTTCCCGGTCGATGCCGATCCCCGCGATGCCTATCGAGCGATGAAGATGGCCGCGAAGATGGGGGTTCCGCCGCCGGGTGTCGGCGACTCCGCGTACCTTTTCTATGCCAACGCGCGGCTCCAGCGCGGTATCACGACCACCTTCGTCGGGCTGGCGATCGTCGTCGGGCTCTCCTTTATCGGCTACCATCACGGGACGATTTCACCGGGGCCGTGGCTGATCGGCGGGTTGATTCCGCTCTTTGTCGGGCTCGCACAGGTGAGCGGAGCGATGCTCTCGGGCGCCCAGATCGGCGGGTTCGGCATCGGGCGCGGCCCGGTGATGCCGCCGCCGGGCCCGGTTCCCCCCAATGGAATGCCGCCGAACGCGCCGCCGGGCGGTTCGCCCTGGGGCTGGCGCCCCGGCTCGACGCCGGGGCTCGACGAGCCGCCGAAGCCGCCGAACCGTCGCTAGCGACGAAAGATACGAAGAGGCCGCCGGACTGATCCGGCGGCCTCTTCGCT
>JAJYRI010000018.1 GCA_021794175.1 bacterium | reverse complement strand
GCGCGATAGGCGCTTGTGTTCAGGAGCCATTTTCCCGGTTCGATTCTGAAAGCGCCACGGTGGATCCGCATAAATGGTGCGAAATTTCTTGTCGCCGGCGTACGCCAATAGCGATTCCGCCGGAGGAAGTTCTAGGAGTTCGGGTCGTAGAGGCTCGACCGCATTCCGAACACGACTATTGGGCATCCTCCGCCACCGCCTCCTTCAACTCTGGGAATGAGTTTTGACATATGTGTCGTTGAGTTTCCAAAAGATGCTCCTCGCCCAAGCGACTCAAACAACGATTGCAATTCGTCACAGCGAGTAACGATGACTCCAACATCGATTGCGCGGAGGTCGAATAGAAGGCGGAAATTATTGAGGTCGCGGTCGAAGAATGGATCCTTATTGTTCCATTCGATTTCGAGAGCGACACCAGCCTTGTAGCAATCGACCTTGTGCGTTGGAGACTCCATGCGTCGATCATCAACAACGATCGCCGTTTCGAATTTTTTTTCTTGCCAACCCCGGCTCTCCCACGCAGAATCGAGCCATCCTGCAACTTCTGATTTCCGCCCGCCCCCAACGACGATCGCCGAGTGCCTAATTCGGAAGGTGCTGAGAACCTCGACGATGTCTCTCCATTCCTCCGGATGCACCGTTGCCAGAAGCGGCACTGCATGCCGCCATTGGTGGATTTCGTAATGCTCGCGGACGGACTCAGGGACAAAATCTTCGGCCATTGGCTCCATGGTCGGCGTTTGGGGTCCCAATCTCCTCTCACGCCTCGCAAACGCGGTATGCGCTCGGCTGGGGCGCCCGATCTAAACCTCAAGGACACTTCTAACGGCATAGCCCAATGATCGCATGCCTGGGCTGCCACCAGTATGGCCGGGTGCTTCGGCTTCCTTCTCCGTCGAACCTAATGCCGCTAAAACTCCGCAAGTATCCGCTCCGACGCCGCGTACGGATCGATCGAAAGATCGGGGTGCGCGGCGATCGCGGCATCGAGACGATGCTGGAGCTTCCCGAGCGCGAGTTGGCGCACCTGATGGTTAAATGCCGCGCGCCGCTTGCGCTCGATCTCTCCGGTCTCGAAGAGATAGGCACGGTGGCGTTCGATCGCACTCCAGAGTTCGTCGATTCCCGTGCCCTCCAGCGCTTGCGTCATCGCTAATTCGGGCACCCACGCACCATACTGCAGAATCTCCATCATCGAACGGATCTCGCGTTTGAGCTGATTCGCCATCGGATGGTCGGCTTTGTTGACGACGAAAATGTCGGCGATCTCCATAATGCCGGCCTTGAGCACCTGAATCGAATCGCCGCTGCCGGGTTGCAAGGCGACCAACGTGCTCTGCGCGAGTTCGGCGATCTCGATCTCGCTCTGTCCCACGCCGACGGTTTCGATGATGATGACGTCGAGCCCGAAGGCGTCCATCAGCAGCACCGCATCGCCGGTCGCACCCGAGACACCGCCGAGATGTCCGCGCGCCGCCATCGAGCGAATAAAAACGTTGGGATCGACGAAATGCTCGGTCAGCCGGATACGGTCGCCGAGTAAGGCCCCATGCGAGAACGGCGAGGACGGATCGACCGAGATCACGCCGACGCTTTTCCCGAGGCTCCGCGCCTTCTTCACCAATGCCGAGGTGAGCGTCGATTTGCCGACCCCCGGCGGGCCGGTCAGGCCGATCGTCAACGCTTTTCCGGTACGTGCGTAGAGCGCGCGCATCAGCGAGGCGCCCTCGCCGGATTCCGCACGCGTGATCGCCCGCGCGAGCCCGCGCGGGCGACCGGCATCGAATTCCACAAGCAAAGTATCGAGGCTGAGCATCTCGTCGGCTTCGGTGCTATCCGTCGTTCGCGGGCACCTGCCGCGCGCCGCGATTTAGCCGCGCTGCAGGGTGATACTGCCGTTGACCGTCGAGAGATGAAGCAGCCCGGGCCCGTCTCCGTTACCGAATGGATTGCTGACGTGGCCGTTCACCGTCGAGGTCGAAACGTGCCCATTGAAGGCGCCGTCGAGCGTGAGCTGGATGTCGCCGTTCACGCTGCTCGCGCGAACAGCCGGTGTCGCCGACGGGAGCGTCAGATAGAGCGAGCCGTTCACCGTCGAGGCACGAACGTTCGTGCTATCGCGCGCCCAAATGCTGCCGTTGACATCGGAGAGCGAGAGGCGGGCGTGTACGCCGCGCACGTGAATGCGATCGTTCGTATTGGAGAGATCGAGTTGGTTCCCGCTCGGAACGTTCAATCGTACCGTCGCATACGCGTTCGGACGATACCAACGCGACGGATGAAAGATTCCGCGCACGATCGACCACATCGACTTTTGCTCCTGCGGTTGGTCTTTGAGCGCGACGACAAAATGCGCGCTTCCCGGTCTGCGGAGAATCTCCAGATTCGCGGCATCGGGCCCCGAGACGTTCGCCGTCACCTCTACGCGATCGGTCGCCGAGCCGACGGCGACGATGTCGCAGGAGACGCGGGCTTTCGAACAATCGAAGACGACCCGTTGCGAAGGCGCGACGGCCGCTGTTTGGTGGAGCGTGCGATCGACGGCGCCGCGCGCCAAGCCCACGGCGGCGGTGCCGAGCATCGCGGCCAAGGCGACGGAGCGGAGCAGGGTACTGCGATCGGGCGTTGCGGTAGCGTTCATTTCTTCAACCTCCGCTTACTCTACGCGGGAGGCGCAGGAATGTTTCAGGGATTCGCGCGTACCTCGATGTTTCCCGAGAGCGATTGCAAGATGAGCCGTCCCTCGTCGAAACCGGTATCGAACGGATTGCGGAGATTCCCCTCCAGTGTCCGCGCATGCACCCGCCCCGTAAAGCCGCGCGGCAAGAGCAACGTGATGCTCCCGCTCTCGGTCCGCACGCGAACGTCGGGCCAGATGCCGGGCAGCAGTTGAAGGGTGACGCCGCCGGCAACCGTCATCGCATCGACTTTCGAGCACCCGCGAATGCCGAGCTCCATCGACGCGACGTTGAAGATGCAGCTGCCGCGAAGCCCGCTCACGTCGTATGCGCCGGTAATGCCGGTGGCGTCGATCGACGCATCGAGCGGAAGATACAAACGCGCACGAAGATAGGCATGCGCGTCGGCACGCGATGCATAGCGATTATCGACACCGAGCCAAAAATGCGGTGACCTCGGCGATCCGGTGACGTGCAGGTGCACGAGCGCGGCCTTCGGTCCCCACAGCACGCCTTCGAAGCGCGCATTACTTTGCGAGGTCGCGATCGCGTGAATGTAACAGGCAACGAATCCGCGCCCGCAACTCACCCGCACGACGGCATTCGGACGCACGATCATCGACCCATGAATGGGATAACTCTTCGGTAGCGCCGGGCCCGTCGGTCGCTGACGCGGGGCCGGGTGGACACCGTGCGCCATAAAGAAGTTCCCCAGTCGCCGCAGAAGGCTCGGCGGCCGTGTCGGCGCGGGAGACGGGCTCGGCGTCGGCCCCGAGGCGATGCCGACCAGGAGCAGCGCGCAGAGGAGCGCAAAGCGGCGGTGAACCATGCAAGGCTCTTCGCGACCTGGATGCCGCACCTTTGCCGCCGTCGCCGTGCTGGTCGCGGCTTTTTTCGGGGTTCCGTGCGTTCCCGCCGCGGCGACGGGGCTCGGCCCGGTGCGCGAGGTGCGCATCGACCGCATCGTCCGTTACGTGATGCGCGACCGCGCGATTCCCGGACTCTCCCTCGGCATCGCGCGGAGAGGCGTGCCGCTCTACCTGCGCGGCTACGGCGTCATGCGAGCGGGCGGGCGCGCGCGCGTCTCTCCGCGGACGATCTTCGCAATCGGCTCGCTGACGAAAACCTTTACTGCAGCGGCAACGCTCGCAGCGATACGCTCCGGAGCGCTCGCGTTTTCATCGCCGCTTCCCGACGATGCGGCGGCAACCGTTCGCGAGGCGCTGGCGATGGCTGCCGGGCTCGCCGATTACGCCGATCTTCCCGGCTTCTCGTCCGCGCGCAGCGAGCCGGTCTCGCCGTTTACGCTCTATGCATCGGCGTTGCGCGCGCCGCGCAGCTTTGCGCCGGGGACCCGCGGTGCCTATTCGAACAGCGATTACCTCGCACTCGCGCTCGCGGTGCAGAACGCCGAGCGCCGCCCCTACGAATCGTTCCTGCAGCACGCGATTCTCGCGCCGCTCCACCTCGATGCAACGGCGGTCGCTTGGCCGGCATTTTCGTCGTCGAGAACCAACGCGCGCGGGAACGTGCCCGCAGGCTCACCGACGCTCGGGTTCGGCACCGCCGATCTTGCATCGAACGTTCCCGATCTCTTACGCTGGTACGCCGCATTCTTCGGCGGCCGTATCGTATCGAGGAAGCGACTCGCAGCGACGCTGCCGCCGGTCACCCTGCCGGACGGAGGCGAGAGCGCCTTCGGTGACGGTCTCGTAGCGGCGCATATTTTCGGTCGCTCGGCTTGGCTGGTGCGCGGCTACGTTGCGGGGTATTCGAGCATCGCCGTGCATCTCCGACGCGAGGATATCGATCTGGTGATTCTTACCAACGCCGACCGGGTCGATCTGACGCCGTTGGCGCGCAGCATCGTCGCACGCGTGCTCGACATTCACGACCCTCTGCAGTGATCGCACGCCGCGCCGTTGCCTGGACGCTGCTTTTCGCGTTATCGATCGCGCTCGTTCCGCGGCCGGTTTTTGCCTGGCAACTGATCGTCCCCCTCACCGGGCACCGGCAGAGGACGATCGATCCGCGCACCCTTTTTCACACCCTGTTAACCGATTTTTTCCCGCAGTCCGACGGCACGACCTACGTGCAGACCGGCGATATTCCGGCGATGTGGTTGCGCGATTCGGCGGCACAAACGATTCCGTATATTCCTTTTGCGCGCTATTACGAACCGGTCGCGGTGCGCGTCCGCGGTGCGCTCGCTCGCGAAGCGCTCGATATCGAGACCGACCCGTATGCCAACGCCTTTCAAGCCGACTTTCATATCTGGGAGCGCAAGTGGGAGATCGATTCGCTCGCCTGGCCGGTTCTTTTAGCGTGGACGTACTATAACGAAACCCACGATCGACGCATCTTTACGCCCTCGCTGCACCGCGCATTCGCGACGATCGTCGCCACCTATAACTGCGAACGTCGCCATGCGACCCGCAGCACGTATCGCTATCCCTACAACGTCCCGACGCACCGGGCCTATAACCCCGATACCGGCATGATCTGGAGTGCGTTTCGTCCGTCCGACGATCCGGTCGTCTATCGCTATAATATTCCGCAAAACGCATTGGCGGTCGTCGCACTCGAAGAACTCGCATCGCTTGCAGGAAGCGGCTGGCACGACCGCGCCCTGGCAGCACGAGCGATCGCCTTAGCGGAGCGCGTCTATGCCGGCATCGTCCGCTACGGCATCGTTCGCGATCCGCGTACCGGGCGACGCATTTACGCGTACGAAGTCGACGGACTCGGCCACGCAAAATTAATGGACGATGCCAATCTTCCGAGCCTCCTCGGACTCCCCTATATCGGCTGGTGCAGCACCGACGATCCGCTCTATATTCGTACGCGCAACTTCGTCCTGAGCCGTGCAAACCCGTATTACTTTTCGGGGCGCTACGCCGCCGGAATCGGAAGCCCGCATACTCCGTACGACAACGTCTGGCCGCTCTCCATTATCACGCGCGCACTTACCTCGACCTCATCGCCGGAGGTCGCCGAAGCGATCACCGAACTTGCCGAGACCGACGGCAGCTCCGGGCTGATTCACGAAAGTTTTTACGTCGACGGTTGGTGGCGGTATACGCGCGCCGATTTCGGATGGGCTAACGCACTGTACGCCGAGCTCCTTTTTCGCTCGATCGCGACCTTTCGACAACCGCCGATGCTCCCGTTCGGTACGCTGGTGGGGCGACACCGCATCGCCGAAACGCCGACCTTGGTCTCGCCGATCGTTCAGTTCGAAAATAGCGGTACGCTATTCGCCGCGCTCGACACCGCATTGAGCGAGCGACGCGCGAGCGCCCAGTAGCGCGAGAATCGACGCAGATCGGGAGCCTCCTCGAGAGACACGAATGGATCCTCGGGAACGACCGTGACCGGAAGAGCATCGCCGAGCCCGCGAAATCGGCGGCGAAGCGCGGGCTCGGCGCTCTCCGTTACGAGGATGCCGTCCGCTTCGTGCAAGCGTGCAAACGCGAGTGTCTCTTCGACAAAATCGCCGGCGCGATACTCCGCGCGCATCGAGCCGAGCGCTGCGTAGACGATCGTACGCCCGACCTGATTGACGCCTGCTTCTTCGTAGAGCGCGGCATCGTTCACGAACACGGCGGGAGCATCGGGTGCGAGACGCGCCGCCGGGTGCGTGGGACGCATCGCGCCGAAGTGATGCAACAGGATCGGCCGCGCGGGGAGCTGCACCGCAGGTGCGCGCGTATCGGCGGCTGCGCGCAATTCCGGCGCGACGATGCTCTCGTCGCCCCTCGCGGGAAAGAGCCTCTCGGCGATGCGTTCGCTCTCACCTGTGAAAGGACACCCGTCTACGCGTTTGGGGCACGCACTGCAAAAGCGTCTCCGCGAATACCGTTCGAGTTCGGTGCGATCGAACGTATAGGGCGCGTCGGAAAAACTCGACGCGACCGACTGCCAAGCAAGATCGTTGACGGCGCGGTCCCCGTCGATTGCATACTCGAGAACGAAATTCGCCCCGGCCTCCCACGCAATGCGGCGCCAATGGACGATATATGCCGCAAGCCACCGGCGCGCGCGCTCGTGCAGATATCCCGTCTCGCGCAATTCGGCGACGAAGCCATCGATGCAAGAAAGCCCGGTCGATGCAGCGCGAATATCTTCGGGGAGCGAACGCTCGTACGAATCGACCGCCCATCCGGTCTTCAGGGGCTCGATAGCGAGATGAATCTCGTCCCCGAGCAATGCAAGCACGCGGCGAGCGTAATCGTACTTTGCAAGCGCCTGAAGAAATAGCGCCCGCGATGCATGGTCGCAATCGACGACGAACGCGCGGTCGCGTACTTCGGCAAGCGAGAGGATCCCGAACCGGATGTACGCGGAGAGGTGCGTCACGTTTCCGTCGAGGTACGCACCATGCTCGGCATAATTGCGTAAATCGAGCGATTCCAGTCGCTGCATCGCTTCCTCTCGGACGTTCATAGGCCGCTATAACCGTCATCCTTCGCGGCGCGTTGCAAGCGGAAACGGCTGTCGCAATCGCCAAGACCCTCGGGCTATGAGTCAAGGTTACTATCGCTATCCCACCATCGCGGGAAATCTTCTCGTCTTCGTCTGCGAGGACGATCTTTGGAGCGTCCCGCTCGAGGGCGGCTCGGCCCGTCGCCTCACCACCGGGTTCGGATCGGCAACCTTCCCGCGGCTCTCTCCCGACGCCCGCTCGATTGCCTTCATCTCCAACGACGACGGCAACCCCGAGCTCTACGTCATGCCCGCCGAAGGCGGCGTCCCGACGCGGTTGACCTTTCTCGGCGCAACGCTTGCTTCGATCTCCGGTTGGAGCAGCGACGGTAGCGAGATCTATTTCTCCGCCAATCCGTCGGCGTGGTACGAGCGCGAGATGCGCGCGTTCTCCATCTCCGCCGCCGGGGGGACACCGCAGGAGTTACGGCTCGGACACGTCCGAGCGCTCTCGCGCGACGAGCGCGGTCGCACCGCGATCGGACGCAACGCCGACGACCCTGCACGCTGGAAACGGTACCGCGGCGGCACCGCGGGCGAAATTTGGATCGATGCGGCCGGAAACGGCGATTTCGAACGCCTTCCGCTTCCCGCCGGCAACCCGGTCTGGCCGATGTGGATCGGCGAACGCATCTATCTTTTGACCGATCACGAAGGTATCGGCAAGATCTATTCCTGTACGCCCGACGGTAGCGATCTTCGCGCCGAGAGTAACGACTCGGAGTATTACGCGCGCTTCCCATCCACCGACGGCAGCCGCATCGTCTACGGCGTCGGCGGCACCATCGCGCTTTTCGATACGCTCGAGCGCACCACGCGGACGATCGAGATCTCCACGCATTCCTCTGCACCGCAGAGCGTCCGCCGCTTCGACGACGCCTCGGAGATGCTGGAAGATTTCGAAAGCTCCCCGGCCGGGACGCACGTCGCCTTCGTATCGCGCGGACAAGCGTTCTCGATGCCGCTTTTCGAAGGGCCGGTCGTGCGGTACGGCGAGGGCAGTCGTTCGCGCATTCGGCTCCTGCGCTGGATGCGCGACGGGAAGCATCTCGTCGGCGTCACCGATCGTAAGGGATACGAACAGATCGCTCGCTGGGATACCGGAGAGAACGACGAGCCGAAATTACTCACCGTCGGCGACATCGGGCGTCCGATCGAATTCGAGCTCTCTCCCAACGGCGAAACGTTGGCATTTTCGAATCATCGTCACGAACTCTGCGTGCTCGATCTCTCGGAGAATACGATCCGCACGCTCGACCGCAGCCTCGGGCGCCCGATATCGGGGATCGCGTACTCACCCGACGGGCGTTATATCGCTTATTCTTGGTCGCCGAACTCGAATTCTTCGATCGTGCGCATCGTGAAAGTGAAATCCGGAAAGATCCACGACGTCACGACTGCGCTGCGCGTCGATCGATCGCCGCATTGGGATCCCGACGGCAAATATCTCTACTGCATCGCGTCGCGCGATTTCCGGCCGCTCTACGATGCGCTGCAATTCGATCTCGGCTTCCCCCAAGCGGAGCGCCCGTACGCGATCGCTCTGCGCAGCGACGTGCCCTCGCCCTTCGTCCCGAAACCGAAACCGGTTCATCGCGACCATCACGACCATCACGAAGACGAGCGCGACAAAAAGGACGAAAAGCAACCCGATATCGAGATCGATTTCGACGGCATCGCCGGACGGATGCTGGCGTTCCCCGTCGATGAGGGCAACTACGGCGAATTGCTGGCAGTAAAAGGCCGCGTGCTCTTCACGCGCCATGCGATCCGCGGTATCGCACCGCAGGGCGGCGATGACGACGAGCACGGTGGGGGCCTGCTGCTTGCATACGATTTCGAACAACAGCGTTGCGCAACGCTCGCCCGCGACGTCGACGAGATGCGCCTCGGCCCCGACGGCCGCACGCTGCTCTATTCCACCGGGACACGTCTGCGCGTTATCGATGCGCTCGGAGATCTTCCCGACGAAGAGGATGACGGCAAAGCCCCTTCCGAACCGGGACGCAAGAGTGGTTTCATCGATTGCGACCGCGCGAGCGTCGAAGTGCGTCCGCAAGAAGAGTGGGCGCAGATGTATCGCGAGGCATGGCGTCTGCAAACCGAACAATTCTGGGTCGCCGACTTGAGCGACGTCGATTGGGATCGCGTCTACGACCGCTATAAGGCCGTGCTCCCACGCGTGCGTACGCGCAGCGAGCTCTCCGATCTCATCTGGGAGATGCACGGAGAGCTCGGCACCTCGCACGCCTACGAGATGGGCGGCGATCTGCGCGTTCCGCCGCAATATCGGCGCGGTTTTCTTGGCGCCGATTACCGTTGGGACGAAGAACGCAAAGGCTACCGCATCGAGCGCATCTATCGCGGCGACTCGTGGGATCGCAACGCCGATTCACCCCTTGCAGAGCCGGGGCTCGACGTACGCGAAGGCGATCTCTTAATCGCGATTGCCGGGACGCGCCTCACCGCCGAGCTCACGCCCGATCGCTTGCTGGTGAATACCGCGGGCACCGAGGTCGCGCTCGGCATGATGAACAAGCGCGGCGACGAGCGCACGATCGTCGTGAAAACGCTCGCCGGCGAAGCGCCGTTGCGCTATCGCGCGTGGGTCGAACGGAACCGCCGATATGTCGCCGAGAAGAGCGGCGGCGCGGTCGGCTACCTGCACGTCCCCGATATGGGACCGTGGGGTTTCGCGGAGTTCCATCGCGGATATCTCAGCGAATTCGATAAGCGCGGGCTCATCGTCGATATTCGCTATAATCGCGGCGGCCACGTATCGCCGCTACTGCTGGAAAAACTCAACCGAAAACGCATCGGCTTCGATGTCTCGCGCTACGGGCCGGTCGAGCCGTATCCGCCGGAGTCGGTCGGCGGACCGATCGTCGGCATCACCAACCAATTTGCCGGTTCTGACGGCGATATTTTCAGCCACGCATTCAAACTCTACAAACTCGGACCGCTCGTCGGAAAGAGAACGTGGGGCGGCGTCATCGGTATCAATCCCTACCATCACCTCGTCGACGGGACGGTCACGACGCAACCCGAGTACTCGTTTTGGTTCGTCGATGTCGGCTGGAACGTCGAAAACTACGGAACCGATCCCGATTACGACGTCGACATCGCACCGCACGATTATCGCAACGATCGCGATCCGCAACTCGATCGCGCATTGGAGCTCATGGATCGCAGCCTCGCTGCGCACGTGGAGATTCGTCCCGACCTCACCGCACGTCCATCCCTCCGCTTACCGGAAGGTTAGGTTCGAGAGCACCATCGGCTCGCTTGGGAAATTGTCGAGGCGCTATATTGACATAGCGTCTCGACTTTTGTATAACGTTGGCATACATCCAACGATTCATTCGATGTCATCCAATAGATCGATCCAAATGGATGTTTGCTTTCATCCAATGTAGGAACAGGGGAGGATTGAACCGCACCGTGAGCATCGATCGTAGAGCCGCCGCCATCGCCGCCGACTGGGCCACCGCCAATCGCTGGAAGGGCATCGAGCGACGTTACCGCCCCGAAGAAGTCGTCCGCCTGCAGGGCAGCGTGGTCGTCGAACAGACCCTGGCGCGTCTCGGTGCCTCCCGCCTCTGGGCGAGCCTGCACGAATCCGAGCCGGTCGCCGCGCTCGGCACGATGACCGGCGGACAAGCGATTCAGGCCGCCAAAGCCGGGCTCAAGGCGCTCTACTGCAGCGGCTGGCAGGTCGCCGCAGATGCCAACGTCAGCGGACAGGTCTATCCCGACCAGTCGCTCTACCCGGTCAATAGCGTGCCGACCCTCGTGAAGCGCCTGAACAGCGCGCTTGCCCGGCACGACCAAATCGAATCGCTCGAGGGCAAGGGCGGGCCGGAATCCTATCTGCCGATCGTCGCCGATGCCGAAGCGGGTTTCGGCGGTGCGCTCAATGTTTTCGAACTCATGAAGGCGATGATCGAGGCTGGCGCCGCCGGGGTTCACTTCGAAGATCAGCTCAGCAGCGAGAAAAAATGCGGACACCTCGGCGGTAAAGTCCTCATTCCGACGCAACAGGCGGTGCGCCACCTGATCTCGGCGCGATTGGCGGCCGACGTTTTGGACGTGCCGACGATTATCATCGCCCGCACCGATGCGATGGCCGCGCAGATGGTCACGAGCGATATCGATCCGCGCGACAAAGCCTTCTGTACCGGCGAGCGTACGAGCGAGGGTTTCTTCCGCGTTCGCAACGGCATCGAGGCCTCGATCGCCCGCGGCCTCGCTTACGCACCGCACGCCGACCTGCTCTGGGTTGAAACGTCGGAGCCGAATCTCGAGGAAGCCAAGCAGTTCGCCGACGCGATTCACGCGCGTTATCCGGGGAAATTGCTCGCCTACAACTGCTCGCCGTCGTTTAACTGGAAACGCAAACTCGACGATACGACGATCTCGGAGTTCCGCGACCGTCTCAACGCGATGGGATATAAGTTCCAGTTCATCACGCTTGCGGGCTTCCACGCTCTCAACCACAGTTTCTTTACGCTCGCGCACGATTTCAAAGAACGCGGCATGAGCGCGTATGCGGAGTTCCAACAAGCCGAGTTCGCCGCCGAAGCATTCGGATACACGGCAACGCGCCATCAACGCGAAGTCGGGACCGGATATTTCGATGAGGTTGCCTCGGTGGTGAGCGAAGGGCAATCGTCGACCACCGCACTCCACGGCTCGACCGAGAGCGAGCAGTTCTACGACTCCGCCGTCCAGATCGCCGTCGGCGCGTGAACGTCGCCGCACCCGGGTTCGACCTAAAAGCCGATCTCGCCGAGGGTTTCGCCGACTTCTTTCTCCCGCTCCATCGGCGCTTTACCCCCGAACAACAACGTCTGGTTCGCGCGCGCGCCGAGCGGCTCGCGCGCGCCCATGCGGGCGATCTCCCCGACTATCTGCCGCCGTCGGCCGCTACGAGCACGGATTGGCGGATCGAGCTTCCCGCATGGGCGAGCGATCAACGCAATCAAATGACCGGCCCTGCCGACGACGCCGAACTCGTCGTGAAAATGATTAATTCCGGCGCGCCCGGGATCATGCTCGATCTCGAAGATTCGATGGTCAACGAGTGGGAGCATCTTCTCCTCGGCCATCGCAACGTCGCGGCGGCGTTACGCGGAACGCTGACCTACGAAGATCGCAAGCGCGGGAAAACGGTAAGGATCGCACGGCGCGATGCGGTCGTCTGGACACGCGTTCGCCCGCTGCACCTTTCACAAGCGGGTATCATCGATGAGGAATTGGCGAGCGCCTCGGTTTTCGACGTCGCCCTTTTAGCATATTCGCTCGAGCTCGCCGAGCTACCGCACGGACTTCTGCTCTATATTCCCAAAAGCGAATCCGCCGAAGAGGCACTCTTCTGGCGCGATCTCTTTGCCGCCGTCACCGCCGCGCGCGGTTGGCCGGAGAGCGCGATCTCTTGCATGGCATTGGTCGAGGCCCATCCGCTCGCCTACGAAATCGAAGAATTTCTCTACAATCTGCGCGGTTCGATCCTGGGGTTAAACCTCGGCCGATGGGATTATATGGCGTCGCTGATCCACTTCAATCTCAACGATCCTCGCTGGGTTCTGCCGGACCGTAATACGATTCCGCTCGACGTCGCGTTTTTCCAAAATCTCCGGACGCTTTTACCGCAGATCTGCCATCGGCACGGTGCGCTGGCGATCGGCGGCATGACCGCGCTGTACCCCAGCCGCGAGGATGCCGCGCTGAACGCCCGCGCGCTCGACGTTCTCGAGCGTGACAAACGGAACGAAGCGCTCTGCGGGATGGACGGTGCGTGGACGGGGCACCCGGACCAAAACGCGATCGCCGTCGCCCAATTTCCCGAACCGAATCAGCTGACGTTTCGCGATCCCGATGCCGAGCTTCACCCCGATCTGCGTCCGGCGCCGGTCGGCGTCGGGACGACGACGCTGGAAGGAACGCGCGCCGCAATTCGCACGGTGATCCGCTATCGGAAGGGCGTTCTCGACGGACGCGGCGCGAGTTTGATCGACGGCTACATGGAAGATCTCGCGACCGACCGCATCTACCGGCTCATGATCGCGCAGCGGTTGCGTTTCCCGGGCGATTATACGCCACGCTCGCTCGCCGACGCTTTCGACGAAGAGCTCGACGTGATTCTCACCTCGCTCCCGCCGCAGAGTTCGCGCGAGGAGATCGCCCGCTATCGGCGCGCACGCCTGCTCGCCGAGCAGATGATTCTTACCGGCGCCTTCGATCCGCGTTAGCGAGCTGCGCCGTAGGTCGCGCTTTCGCAACCCGTTGGGAATGCCGTACGAAGACGATCTTCCCATTCGCCTCTGTCAAGAGCCGCGCGCTTCGCTGGCCGCCGTTTGGCCCACGGTACGCCACGATAATTAGAACGCCGACGCCCCACCCGCAGCAGGCAAATCGGCACCGCTACGCGTAGGGGTACTAAGCGTAAAGGAGCGCCGATAGAATATGAGTTCACTCCGAAAAATCGGTTTCGTTGCGGCGGGCTTGCTGTTCGCCCTCTCCGCATGCTCGAAGAGCACGACGAGCTCTTCATCATCCACCGGCACCGCACCGCAAAGCTCGGCGGCAGCATCGCCGGCCGGTAGCCCAATGGCGGCGACGAGCCCGGCAGCAGCGGCGAATACCGCGGGAGCGTCGGTCTACAACACCAACTGCGCGAGCTGTCATCAAGCAACGGGCGAAGGCGTCGCCGGAGCCTTTCCTCCGCTCGCCGGAAACCCGACGGTTACCGGTAATGCAACGAAGGTTATTCACATCGTGAAGTACGGCCTCAAAGGTGCGATTACCGTGAAAGGCAAGAGCTACAACGGCATGATGCCGCCGTGGGGATCGACGTTATCGAATGCGGATATCGCCGCCGTCATCTCCTACGTCCGTTCGTCGTGGGGGAACGCAGCGAGTCCGGTTACGGTCGCCGATGTGAAGGCAGTCGCAAAGTAAACGTTACTGCGCGGTGCAAACGTCACCGCCGTGCGGCACGAGCGTGCCGCGTTCCAACGATGCGAAGGTGCGTACGACGTGCCTCGCATCGCTGCGTTTCCAGGTAATACGGCCGGAGAGCGGTGCGCTCCCGCGCGCAGCCGAGTAGGGATAGAACGGGCCGCTCCAGCTCCAGGTGCCGTCGCTCGCGCGGGTACCATGCATGTTCGCGTAACTACCGCCACCGTGAAAATCGCGATAGACCCAGATTCCGCGCGCCGGGATGTATCCGACAAACGCACTCCCGCTCGGAAGGCCGTCGGGGCGAATGCCCCAGTCGACGCGTACCCAACGGCTGCCGGGAACGCGGCCGATGCGCCAGAGCGAGGGCTGCTCGCCCTTCGCGCTACAGCGCCACGAGCCGGCGAAATCGGTGAGGAACGCGTTCGAGGATTTTGCCGGGGCGACGACCGCCGCTACCAGCGCAAGCGATGCAAGCATCCGTCCTCCGTTCGGGTCGCCCGGCAGAGCTCCTAGTGCCCGAACGAACGAGCGATGCCGATAAATGGAATGACCACGGCATCGCGATCGGCGAGCTGGTGATAGGGGAAGAACATCGAGAGGTTGATGTACCGAATCCCATAGGTGAGCGAATAGCGACGATTGCGAACGCGATTGGAGAGCGAGGCGTCCACTTGCGAACCAACCTCGGGGGCGGAGAACCTGACGCCTTCGTCACCATCGGCATCGTTGGTCGGTTCGTACTGAACGAGGTTCGCGGAGAGGTGCGGATTGACGGCAAGATCGACGTGCCACCGCGAGTGGATGGTCGAATAAATCTCGCTTCGAATCTCGTAGCGCATTCCGACTAGGCGTGATGCCTGTGCGAAGGGTTCGCCGAAGAACCCGTTCGGCGGGTAATTCGAATCTTGATTGATGATCGTTTCCCCGATCCCAATGGAAGTCATCGGGTTGATGCGATAACGCAACGCGGCGTTGAGATAGGATGCTTGGATGTTCGTCGGGCCAGGATTAAACGCGTCCGTCGAACTGACCGGCGTATGGCCGAGCGATGAAGTGAACTCGGCGAAGAGCGCCCATCGCTTCTCGGAGGTCGTTACCCGGAGCATCGGCGCCGGTGCCAACGAGACCGTCGACGTACTGCCGTTCTCGACGTGCGTCCCGTTTACGAGGAGCGCGCGTACCTCGATACGCGTGGTCGCAGCGCCGGCCGGGCGCGCGAGCGCGAAAACAACAAGAAAAAGCGCGCTGCATCGTAGGAGCGTTTTCACGGAGAGACCTTTCATAAAGAAGTGCGATAGGAGGCGCAACGTTAAACGCCCGCTCGAAGGCTCCTCTACTTTGCGCTCGCTTCGGCGCGAAAGCAGTCGGCACTATGGTCGTCGACGATGCCGACCGCTTGGAGGTACGAATAGACGATCGTGGGGCCGACAAAACGGAAGCCGCGCGCGTGCAGATCCTTTCCGATCCGCGTTGAGAGCTCGGTACTCGCCGGCAATGCTTCGCCGCGGGGCCGATGGGTGACGATTGGTCGCCCGTCGACGTACGCCCAGAGCCATTGCGAAAACGATCCATGGGTTCGCGCAATCTCGATATACGCACGCGCATTCTCGATGCTCGATTCGATCTTCCGTCGGTTCCGTACTAAGCCTGCGTCGGAGATCATCGCTTCGATCTGTCGCGCACCGAAGCCGGCGACGATCTCGGGTTCAAAATTCTCGTACCGACGGCGGTACGCTTCTCGTTTGCGCAGGATAGTCTCCCAGCTTAAACCTGCTTGAGCGCCTTCCAACACGAGCATCTCGAAGAGGTGTCGATCGTCGTGCGAGGGGACGCCCCACTCTCCGTCATGATAGGGAATCGAGAGATCGCTGTTGGCCCAGGCACATCGTACGATCGATTTCATCGTTGCGGCGCTCCTTCGAGCAATTCATCGAAGAGCGCGAGCAGCACGGGATACGTTTTCTCGGTACGCGCGCGCGGCGAATCCGGATCGAAGGGATCGTGATTTAACGGCTCGGTTACCAGCTCTTCGTACCGCGCATCGGCGCCGTGTTCGCGCCAACGTTCGACGAGCCTGCGGGTCGCAAGGTTGTTCACCGCCGGGTCGCGGGCGACGACGACCGCGCGAATTTTTCGCGCGAGCGGAGCGCTTCGCCGTGCGGCCCGAAAAGTCGCATCGGCGACACGCATCACCGCTGCGACCGCACGCGTCGGAAAGCGCGGGTATGCTGCAGCCGGACGGAAACGCTCGCGCAAATCGGGATCCCACCAAATGTGCACGTTGGGGACGATCCGCGCGCCGAGCATGATCGCGCGGCTGACCGGGCGAGAAAAGCGTAATACCGCGAAGCCCGGGCAAACCGGTATCGCAAGCGCGATGCCGTTGCGGAACTGCGCTGCGTACGCAGCGAGCGTTCCACCGGTCGAATGTCCCATCACCGCAACGCGTTCGCCCAGCATCGCAGCGATATCGAGCGCGTCGTCGAGTGTTTTGACGAGTTCCGTACTTTTTAACGACGCGAGTTTCTTCGTGAGGCGATCGCTCTCGCCGTGATGCGGCAGCCGAACGGCGATGACGTTCGCTCCGCGCTCGTACAGCGCCGGACCGAATGCCGAAAACTGCGCCGGATTATTCGTTAACCCGTGGAGCAGCACCACGCAGAGCGGGCGGCGCTCGCCATGTAACCACGCCTTGGTACGCGCCGTAGCAAGAATATCGGGCCCGTCGAGCGCTTGCATTCGCGCAAGCGCGACGAGCCCTTCTTCGAAGGATTCGTTCATGCGTCGGTGACGATCTGCAACAACCGCGGCAACACTCGATCGGCGAGATCGGGGTGTCGTTCGGGTTCGATAATATCGTGCGAGATCCGTAGGCCTCGCAAGCGCTCCTCGCGGAGGCCGACCGCTCCCGACGCCCTCCATGCCGCCATGAGACGCCGCACGGCGCGGTTGTTGACGGCTGCTTCGCGATCGTTGGTGACGGCGACGATATCGTGCGTGCGCGGAGGAGATAGGCGCGCGTCAGCAAGCAACGCATCGGCCAATCCGTATACGCGCGCGACGGCATGGGTGCTGTAGCGCGGATAGCCATGCGCGGGTAACTGTCTCTCTCGCGCGATCGGATCCCACCAGGCAAACGCGTTCGGCAGTCGCAAAACTGTCCGCGCCAGCACCGGTGCGACTCGATTCGGAAGCCAGGCGAAACCGAGGAACGGCGCGATTGCCACCGCGCGTTCCAACGTTTCGTCATGCGCGAGCCGAAGCGCGAGCGTACCGCCGAGCGAGAAACCTACGACGGTGATCCGCGCGGCGAGCTCGCGCGCTGCCTCCAGGGCGAGATTGCAGCGGTCGACAAGTTCGAGGGCATCGAGTTTTGCGAGTTCCGCGGTCAAGCGATCGCGGCGGCCGTGCCGGGGGAGCCGCGGTACCACCACCGCATAGCCGCGCCCGGCGAGGATCCGTGCGAGCCGTTCCATCTGCCCGGGACTCGCCGTCAGGCCATGGAGCAGCAAGGCCGCCCGCCCGTCGGGCCGGGCAGGCATGAGGAAGAAACTGCGACTCCGATCGGCGATCTCCGGCGTATCGAGTTGCAGTAAACGTCGCAGCGCAGGGGCCGCGACGAGGGTTTTTTCTCGAACGAGCGCGTCGTCGAGCGAGGAGGGCGGCACAGCGGATATCCTTAACTCCTAGGAGCAAGTGTTCCTCGAATGCCGGATGAGAGACGCGCCCCGGCATTCCCGCACGCAGCGGTAAACACACGTGGCGTTATAGAGTTCGAGATAATGAACGCGAGCGACCGAAGTTCCCGCTCCCTTATCGAAGCCGAAGAGCATTTCGGCGCCCATAATTACCACCCGCTCGACCTCGTCGTCGACGAAGCCCGCGGCTGCTGGTTAACCGATGTCGAAGGGAAGCGCTATCTCGACTGCATCAGCGCCTACTCGGCGGTCAACCAAGGACACTGTCATCCGCGAATCGTCGCCGCGCTCGTCGAACAAGCGGGGCGCGTAACGCTGACCTCGCGAGCGATGCGCAACGATCGCCTACCGGAATTTCTCGAGCGCCTCACCCGCCTCTGCGGCTTCGAGATGGCGCTACCGATGAATACCGGCGTCGAGGCGGTGGAGACGGCGATCAAACTCGCACGACGCTGGGGATACGACGTCAAGGGCATCGCTCCCGATCGAGCCGAGATTATCGTCTTCACCAACAACTTTCATGGACGCACGACGACGGTGATCAGCGCCTCGAGCGAACCGGCGTACCGCCGTTCGTTCGGCCCATATACTCCGGGGTTCGTCCTCGTGCCCTACGGCGATGCCGACGCGCTCGAGCGCTCGATCGGCCCAAACACGTGCGCGATGTTGATCGAACCGATTCAAGGTGAAGGCGGCGTGATCGTCCCCCCCGAGGGATATCTCAAACGCGCGTGGGCGATCTGCAAAGAGCATGACGTGCTCTTCTTAGGCGATGAAATTCAGACGGGGTTCGGGCGAACCGGTGCGATGATGTGCCTCGACCACGATGGGATCAAGCCCGATATTCTCATCGTCGGCAAAGCCTTAGGCGGCGGACTCTATCCGGTCTCGGCGATTCTCGCCGACCGACCGTTGATGTCGCTCTTCCAGCCCGGCGATCACGGAAGCACGTTCGGCGGTAACCCGCTGGGCAGCGCCGTCGCTCTCGCGGCGATGGATGTCCTGATAGAAGAGCGTCTCGCCGAACGGGCTCGCTATGCCGGCGCGAAATTGATGCAGGGCCTACGAGCGCTGCAATCATCTTCGATCCGCGACGTGCGCGGGCGCGGTCTCCTCGTCGGCGTCGAATTCGATCGGCCGGCCCGACCGTTAGCGTATGCATTGCTCGAACGCGGCATCGCGGCAAAGGATACCCACGAACGCGTGTTGCGCATCGCGCCGCCGCTGGTCATCACCGACGCCGAGATCGATCTCTTCCTCGAGCGGCTGCAAGACGCACTCGTCGTCTTCGATGCTGTAAAATGAACGCGCATCGAGAGGGATTTCGCTGGGAGGTTCCGCAGCATTTCTCTTTCGCGCGCGACGTTATCGACGAACTCGCGCGCGACGACCGCCGGGCGCTCGTCTTCATCGATAGCGACCGCAGCAGACAGATCTACACCTTCGCGGAGATCGCCCTCGCCTCGCAACGCTATGCGCGCGTGTTCGCCGACGATGGCATCGGCCGCGGCGACCGCGTCCTGGTCGCATTACCCAAGCGACCGGCATGGATATTTACGATGCTCGCGCTCGATCGTATCGGTGCGGTTGCGATCCCGTGCGCCGAGCAACTCCGCGCAAAAGACCTCCTCTATCGTGCCGAACATGCCTCGGTGCGAGCGATCGTTGCCTGCGCGAGCAATCGCGACGAGGTCGACGAGATCCGCTCCGGCGCCGTGACCTGCACTCATTATTATCTGAGCGAGGCCGATGCGCCGGGGTGGGAACGCCTCGACGAACGCGCGCAAGCGGCAACGCCGCTGGTCGGCATCGAGGGCGATATCGGGGATTGGAGCTACATCATCTATACGAGCGGAACGACGAAAGATCCCAAAGGGGTCATTCACGACCGTGCGTACACGTTCGCCAAGCGCATGCAGGCCCGTTTTTGGCTCGATTGCACACCCGACGATTTGGTCTGGAGTACTGCGGCGACCGGCTGGGCAAAATCGCTCTGGAACGTACTGCTGGGGCCCTGGTCCTGCGGCAGCGCGATCGTCATGCACGACGGCGGCTTCGACCCTGTCGAACGACTCGATTTGCTACGCGATCTCGGCGTTACCGTACTCTGCCAAGCGCCCACGGAGTATCGTCTGGAAGCAAAGCGCGACGATCTCGGAACGCGTTGGAAACTGCCGATGCTGCGCCATTGCGTTAGCGCCGGCGAGCCGCTGAACCCCGAAGTCATCGAGCGTTGGAGCGCTGCGTTCGGGCTGACGATCTACGACGGATACGGACAGACCGAGAACTCGCTATTGATCGCTAATCTCCCCGGCGACGAGCTTCGTATCGGCGCGATGGGGCGCCCGACGCCGGGGCACGAGATCGCGGTCGTCGATGAAGACGGCTTCCCCTGCGCTGTCGATGTCGTCGGGGATATTGGCCTGCGCGGCAATCCGCCGACGCTCTTTAAGGGCTATCTCCACGATGAAGAACAGAGCGTGGCGAGCAGGCGCGGCGAGTGGTATCTCACCGGCGATCGCGCACGCGTCGATGCCGACGGCTATTTTTGGTTCGTGGGACGCGCCGACGACGTCATTTCGTCGGGCGCCTATCGCATCGGCCCATTCGAAGTCGAGAGCGCGCTGCTGGAACACCCGGCCGTCGCCGAATCGGCGGTCGTCGGCAGCCCCGATGCCGACCGCGGAAATATCGTGAAGGCGTTCGTCGTGTTGCGCGGCGGCTTTATCGCCGACGAAACGCTCGTTCGCGAGTTACAAGAGCACTGTAAGCGGGTTACCGCCCCCTATAAGTATCCGCGCGAGATCGAATTCGTCGACGAGTTACCGAAGACGCGTTCGGGAAAGATTCGCCGCGTCGAGCTACGTCGGCGCGAACTCGACCGCAAAGGGCGCAGCGCAGCGAGCGGGCAGGTCTAGCGTACTGCGCCGTACGGCGCAGCGCGTTAGCGCTCCGTCGACGACTTCGCTGTGGAGCGCCGGTGCTGGAGGATGACGATCGCCGCTACAAAGATCACCGAAACGAGCGAGAGCACGAAAAGATCGACGCTGCTCTTCGATATCCATGTCAAGCCTTTCGGTGCGGCCGGATGGATCTCTTGAATCGTGATGACGAGAACGCGACGAACCGTGGCGATAACGGCTATTAAAAGAAACGGTATCGCCGAAAGCCCTTTCCCGCGAATCGATATGACGACGGTATAGGTGATCTCGGAAATCATAAGGATCAGGAGCACGAGATCGATAAAGTGTGCGGTCGCTTCGACCAGGGTATCTCCACCGACGGTAAAGAGCGCGATCGCCTCACGTACGCCGTGAATTGCCAGCGCTACCGCCGCGACAAAGAGCAGCAACCCCACGAACACGAACATAATCCGTTCGCCGAGTGCGAGTAGGCCGGCAAATCGGTCGAAGGTGCCGACGTGCCCGCCGTGCTCGATAATTTCGCGTTCTTCGGGTTGCTGCTCCATCGCTTTGACCTACTTCGTGTAGGGCTTCACGACCTGCGAGAGCCGGTCGGGCACGCCTTTCATGCGTACCAGATGCGGATATCGAAGGCCGCCGGTGTAATGGATCTGGACCGTACGGTAGACGTCACTATGCTCGACGAGCAGCGTGATCGGCTGCTTCGTTTTCGCTGCGTCGGTAATGGCCTGTGCGAGCACCGGCGCGGTATAGCCGCGTCCGTCGACCGCTACGATGCGCGTGTCGATTCCCAACGTTGCATTTGCAGCCGGAGAACCAAATCGGACGTCGCCGATCTCGCCGTCGTTCACCGCCAGGCCGACCGAGTACCAAAAGTTACTCTTCGGCACCCAGATCGTCGGTTTCGTGGTGTAGACGAGCTTCCAACCATCGGGCGTGAACCCGTTCGCCGGGTGCGGCGCGATGTTGTCGATCCACTTATGGAAGAATCCGGCCCAGTTATACGGCAGCACTTTATTTAGGCCGGCGATGATGTCTTTACGGGTATACGTAACGACGATCGGACCGGTCGTTTTTCCGCCGAAGAAGGCGCGCGCGAAAGTGTCGAGCGATTTCTTATCGTTTGTTTTCGCACGGATAATGCTGTCGGCACGCAGCCACATGAGCGCGCCCTCAACGTAGAAATCGACGCTACGTCGTTCCGCATTGTAACCATAGGGTGCGGCGTAAAGAAACGGCGCCGACGTTGCGGTGTCGCCCAGCGTTCGCCACATGCGCCCCGGTTCGTTGTCGTAATAGGCATACATCGCGGCCACTTGGTTGGGCCACTGTTTTGCCGGGCGAATCCCGTCGCGGAACGACATGACGTCACCGTAGTATTGCGTCATGCCTTCGTAGACCCATAGAAGCGAGTCGTCATAGGGGATCTGCAGGTTATCGGGATAGAGGCCCGCCGGCATCCGGTATTTCCCATCCCACGAATGGTTGAATTCGTGCGAGAGCAAATCGCCGCCGCGAACGAAATCTTTATGGTTGAGAAAATACGACCCGGTCTCTCCGTCGTCGCTGGATTCGTGGTGTTCGATCCCTTCGCCCGGCATTTGGTCGGAGAGCGTTAACAAGAAATTGTAATTGCGCCAGTGGCGGGCACCGTATATTGCCATCATCTCGCGGACGAGCTTCGCGTAATGCGGTTCGCCGATCTTCGCCGAGTTCGCTTCGTGCTGCGTATCGGCAAAGACGTTGAGAAAGGCGCTCGCGCTTCCTTGGTGCCAAATGCGTTTCCGATACACGTGCGTGCCGGCATCGAGCGGCGAATCGATTAGATGTTCGAGCGAAACTTCATCGAACGTAACGGTATCGCCGGAACGGTTCGCCCCGGTTAGCGCCGTCGCGAATTTCCAGGCGGGGCCCGGCAGCACGATCGACGGTTTAAAAAACGTGTCTTGAATCGTCCCGGTTGAGGGATAGAGCAAGTTCTGGTTCCAGGTCGTAACGAACAAATTATGGGTGGCGAGTCGCGACGAGGAATAATGCCCGAACGTCGCACCGAGATAGGTAAAGTGCACGTCGATCGCGGTAGCACCGGCCGGTACATCGAACGTAAATGCAAACATATTCAGCGGATCGCGGCGCCATGGAATCCGCTTTCCGTTTGCCGTGATGACCAACGATGAAACGTTGGCGATCGGACCGACCGGCTGGTGCTCTCCGGGAATCCACTTGGGATAATAGAGCGTCATCGGCCCGGGAGAAGCGGGGATGACTTCGTGAGTGAAGACGACGTTCTGCGTCGGCGCCTGCCGCGCGTCGAGTTGGAGCTGAATCGGTTGGGTTGCCGCCCGTAACGGCGCGAACCCCAACGAACACAGCAACAGGGAGAGGCCGAGGCCTCGAATCAGATGAGTGCGCATGCGAACGCGGTACGCGCTCGGCAGACGCCTCCCTGCTACACGCGCGCGCGAAGCACGAAGTGGTATGGAAACTCCGGCGCCTCGATCGGCTCGACGCGAGCGAAACCACGCGATTGCAGGCGAGCGACCGCTTCGTCGCGCGTATGCGAATGTTCGCGTGGCGGGCCGACGGGCCGCTCGATGCCGGCATCCCAATCGATTACAAGCATCCAGCCTTCAGGCGAGAGCGCCGCCCGCACCGGGTTCAGATCGAGATCGGTCATCTCGTGGAGCACGTTGAGGAGCAGAATCCGGTCGGCGGGCGGGCCGGCAGGGGTGTCCCCGGTAACGACGTTGTCGAATTTCCCCTCGAGACAGCGCTCGGCGATGATCCGTACGAATCCCGGCTGCGTATCGACGGCGACGACAAAGGCGTCCGGGTGCGCCTTCGCGATTGCGAAGGTATAGCGGCCGGTCCCCGCGCCGAGATCGATGACCCGACCCTCTTGAGGAACCTCAAGTCGTCCGACGATCGCCGCTGCGGGCATGTATTCCTCACGAGCGGGGTCGTCGAGGCGCGCGGCGCGCTCGGGGGAGAAGAGTTCGGGCTGCCGGGCTCCGGTACGATCTTGAATGTCGCTCATCGCCGCGAGATTCGGCGCGAGAGGCCCGCGCTCCGTCCGGCGACGGCAAGGCGGCGGGCTCAGCGATATTCGACACCGTTGATGACGACGAAACCGGGCGTGCTCCACGAGCTGTGCGTGCCGTCGATGCGATGCGTCCAATCGATGCCGTCGAAGCCGTCGTGGTCGCGAAAAAATCGCCCTTGAACCTCGGCCTTGTCGCCGACACGAACGAGGATCGGGCCGAGCACGCTCTCGTCGGCGATCACCCGCGCGACGACATGCGGCGCCACGCGCACGTAGAACCAGAGATGTAATCCGCTGCGCGTCCGTCGCGCCGCGCGCACGCGCAGGACCGTTCCGCAGATGGTCACCTCGCTGCGCGCATGCGCAATTTTTCGTGCCGCGAGATAGCCCGCGTTATCGCAGAGCCCGCTTTTGCCGTTGCCGATGCGTCCGGAGCAGGACGCGAGCAGCGCGCACGAAGTGAGCGCGACGATGATGCGCGAGGCGGCCGAATGTGCAGATCGCATGGACGGGGGTTCAGCAGATGGGCCGGCGTACACCTCGCGCGCCCCTGATACGCCCACTTTGTGGGCTACTCGGAGTCACAGCGCCGCTACTCGGGGGACGGAGGCTCCGACGCGGGCGGACAGAACGATGTGCTCTGCCGCCCGAGTCGGCGTTAGCCTACCAGTACTTCACGCAGTTGGCGGCGCTTGAATCGCAGACCGCTACGTAGCCGGTATAGGGCCACGAACCGGTATCGTCTTCGGTCCAATCGATGCCTTGGCTGCTCGCGTTGTCGTAGTAGTAGCGTCCCTGCACGTAGACGTAATTGCCGGTTGCCACCCACGGCCAGCTCGGGGGATCGTTGGTCGGAGCTTGCGCCATTGCGTCCAGATTCGAGACGATCTCGATGGTGCCGCCGTTGGGGATCTGCACGTAGAAATAGCCGTGATTCCCGCTTGCGGTCACCTTCGACGGCAACACCTGCGTGACTTGGCCGCAGATATCGACGAGCTGATCGCCCGAGATCGTTCCCGCGCCGAAGGCGGCTTGGTCGCTGAGGAATTGCGCATCGTCGCACGCATAGGCGCTCGGCACCGGCGTTGCGGTCGGCTGCGCGGTCGGCGTTGCGGTCGGCTGCGCGGTCGGCGTTGCGGTCGGCTGCGCGGTCGGCGTTGCCGTCGGCTGCGCGGTCGGCGTCGCGGTCGGCTGCGCGGTCGGCGTTGCCGTCGGCTGCGGCGTCGGGCCGGCAGTCGGCGTCGATGTCGGCTGCGGGCTTGGCGACGGGCTCGGGCTCACGCCGCCTGCGGTGAGGCTGACGTCGTCGAGGTACTGGTAGATGTACCCGCTGTTCCATCCGTTGCCGTAGACGCCGAAGAAGAGCCAGTAGCTCTGCCCCGCGTATTGGCTGAGATTGTAACTGCGCTCCACCCAGCCGTTCGTCGAGGCCGCTTCGTTGAAGATGCTATCGACGACGTTGCCGGAGGAATCGAGAAGATCGGCCTCTTGGTCGGCGTAGGTGAGGCTGTCGTTGGTGCCTTCGTTCACCCAGAACGTCAGCACGCCGTTGCTGGGAATCGTGACCTGCTGGCAGACTCCGGCATAGCCGTTGACCTCGGGCGAGGAGGTCGAACCGCTGAGTTCGCTATAGCTGCCGCTATGGACCGGACTCGTGACGATCGTAGCGTTGACGCTACCGCACTGCTGCCAGACGGAGAAGCCACCGCTTTCGAAGCCGCCATCTGCGACGGCGTTCGTCGAGCCCGTCGAACGGGGTTTCCGCACGGCCTTCGCCGCCGGCAGGGCGATCCGTCGCGAGGCCGTCGGGCGAACGCTCCGCGAGGGGCCGGAGGGAAGCGAGGATGAGGCCGAGCCGCCCCCGCCGCACGCCGCTAAAGAGAGCGCCATCAAAAGGCCGATAGCGCTGAAACGTTTCTGCAACATATATCTCCTAGGTGATAGAAATAGTGGGTTGCGCGAGGCCCCCGCCTCGCGACGCTACCATTCTACCCCTAGGTTGTTAAATACATGTAAAGTTCTTTAGTTTCGGAGCGGCGGAGATCGTTAACCCGGATTAAGGGCTCACACCGTCCGGAGCGTGTTGGCAAAGAGATAGAGGCCGAGCATGCTCAAGTGCGGATCCACGATATCGATCGACGGGCACGAGCGCGCGACGACGGAGGCGAGGCCACCGGTCGCGATGACCCGCGTACGTCCGCCGAGCTCCTCGCAGAAGCGCTCGATGACCAGGCGGGTCGCGCCGACGACGCCGAGCATAATCCCCGCTTGCAGTGCCTCGACGGTATTACGGCCGATCGCGCGTTGCGGCGGGTCGAGCGCGATCTGCGGCAACTTCGCCGTTCGGCCGACGAGCGCATCGATCGAAACGTTGATCCCCGGTGCGATCGCCGCGCCGAGAAATGCCCCGGCGCGCGAGACCGCGGTAAAGACCGTCGCCGTACCGTACGACGCGATAATGAGCGGGGAACCGTAGCGCGCGACGCCCCCGATCGCCGCGGCGACGAGATCGGCCCCCACTTCCGATGCTCGTTCGCTCTCGATCGGCATCAGCGGCTGTTTATCGGGCTCGAAGATCGTCGGCGTGAGGTTGAAGAATCGCTTGCACGCCCCGACCAGTGCAAAATCAAGTTTCGGCACGACGCTCGCGATCACGATGCGATCGATCGAGCGAACGTCGATTTTCACCGTCGCGAAGAGCTGGGTGATAAAAACGCCGATCTCGTCGGGGGTACGATTCGTCAGCGTTCGCACGCGCCACATCTGCAGCACCGAACCATCTTCGTCGAGGATCCCGAATTTTGTTTCGGTATTTCCCACGTCGATCGCGAGCAACACTACGATTTCCCTTTCAGTAACGGTTCGAGCGCATCGAGAAGCCGCCCGGCGAGCGCGCGTTTTTCCGCTCGCCCTAAATCGATCCGCGCGCCGGAGCGTTCGAGCAATACAAAGCCGTTCTCTTGCAACCCGAAACCCGCGCCGTCGCGAACGTCGTTGACGACGATTGCATCGAGATTTTTGCGTTTCATTTTTTCGCGCGCGTGCGTTTCGTGCTCGCTCGTTTCGGCGGCAAAGCCGACGATATAGCGCGACCCTCCCGCCGCCGATAGTGCGGCGAGCACGTCGGGCGTACGCACCAGATCGACGTGCAGCGTTTCGTCGCTCTTCTTCCGTTTCTCGGCCGATACTTCGCGCGGGCGCCAATCGGCGACGGCGGCGGCGGCGATGGTCAGATCGATATTCCGCGCTTCGCGCAACGCAAGTGCGAGCAAATCTTCCGCCGTCGCGAAGCGTTCGGTGCGAACGCCATGCGGGGGCGCAAGCAGGGTCGGGCCGAGCAAGAGGGTGACGTCGGCGCCGCGCCGCGCCGCTTCCTCGGCAAGTGCAATCCCCGTCGCGCCGGTCGATGCGTTGCCGACAAAACGGACCGGGTCGAAGGGCTCCTGCGTCGGCCCGGCGGTGATCAGCACTCGTTTTCCCAGCAGCGAACGACGGCGCGTACGCGCGCGTTCGAGCGCTTCGAGCAGCCGTTCTTCGCTTGCAAGCCGCCCGACCCCATGCTCGCGCTCGGCGAGAAAACCGGCCTCGGGCTCGACGATCTCGTATCCGCGCGCTTGTAACGTTGCGATATTCTCGGCGGTCGTCTCGTTCTCGTACATCGCCGCGTTCATCGCCGGTGCGAGCAGTACGGGAATACGCGCCGCGAGCAACGCCGTCGTCGCCAGATCGTCGGCGATGCCGGCGCGCAGTTTGGCAATAAGATTCGCCGTCGCCGGCGCAACGATCGCCACCTCGGCCTCGCGCACGAGACGAATGTGCGGAATCCGCTCGGGCGCATCCCAGAGCGAGGTGTAGACCGGGCGCGCGGTAAGTGCGGCGAAGGTCAACGGCGCGATAAAACGCTCGGCATCGGCGGTGAGCACGACATCGACGATCGCACCGCGTTGCACCAACGTGCTCGTCAGCGCCGCAGCCTTATAGGCGGCGATGCCGCCGCTCACCACCAACAGCACACGCGCGCCGTTCATTGCGGGAGCCACACGTTGTCGAGCAGGCGCGTATTGCCGAAGCGCGCGGCGGCGATGACGAAGCAGTTCTCGCGCAGCGCAGCGAGCGGAGCGAAGCTCTCGGCGTCGACGCAGGCGAGATAATCGAGCGTCCCGGGCGCTTCCAGTACGTTAGCCGCTTCGGTACGCGCGATCTCGAACGGCGTGCCTGCCTTCAAGAGTTCGACAAAACGGCGAAGCATGCGATGCAGCGATGGGGCCGCGCGCCGCTCGCGCTCGTCGAGGTAGAGATTTCGCGACGACATCGCCAGGCCATCGCTCTCGCGCACGGTCGGCACGATCGTCACCCCGCAATCGTAGGCGAGATCGTGCACGAGTTTGCGCAGTACCGCGCTCTGCTGCGCATCTTTCTGCCCGATATAGAGACGTTGCGGGGCAACGAGGTGCAGTAACTTCCCGACCACGGTTGCAACGCCGCGAAAATGCCCCGGACGTACGGCGCCCTCGAAGCTCTCGCCGACCGGACCGACATCGATCGTCGTGGTGAAGCCCTGCGGATAGATCTCTTCGACCGCCGGTGCGAAGAGCAGGTCGACGCCGTTTGCGGCGAGTTTTTCGCGGTCCCCGGCGAGATCGCGCGGATAACGCGCAAGATCCTCGCCGGCACCGAATTGCAGCGGATTCACGAAGACCGATGCGACGACGGCGGCATTCTGCGAACGCGCGAAGCGCACCAGATCGAGGTGTCCTTCATGCAGGGCTCCCATCGTCGGCACGAAGCCGAGCGTCGGCGGCGCCTCGCGCCGCCAAGCGCGCAGCTCCTCGACCGTCGTTACCAGGCGCACGTTAGGGGTGCACGAGAACGCGCAACGCGGTCCGCCCGACGATAAAGGGCGTCCCGGGCTCGATCCGCACGCTCCCCACGATCTTCGCCCCCTCCACGCGGGTGCCGTTCCGGCTCTCGAGGTCGGAGAGCAGCAGCCCCCCTTCGGCGACCCGGATGCGGGCGTGCGCGCGCGAGACGTAGCGGTCGAGCGCGAGGCAGGCCTGAGCCGCCGCATCGTCGCGACCGATCGTGATCTCCGATTCGAACTCCCAGCGTTGGCCGTCGAGCGGCCCGCTTACAACTTCAAGCACCAACATCGTTCTTGCCGGAGGCGCTTCTCGCTCGGGGCCTCGCGCTCCCCGTGCCCGGGTTGACCGTAGCCTAACATATCCGGCCGCCGGGCCGATGATTGGAGAAGAGTGACGATGAGCGACCGTATCGACGAGCTAATGCAGCTGGTCGACGTAGAGCCCGACGCCCTGCGCGAAGCCGAATTCGCTCAGGCGCAGGCGATATTAGAGAACCTGGTCGGTAAGACGATCGCCGATATCGAGGTGGAGGAGACGCGTATCGTGCTCACCACCGCCGAGGGTAATCGCTTCTTTTTCTACGGCTTTCTCGGCGGCTCCGAAGAAGCGGACGAAACGTAGCGCGCGATCTCCGTTCCGTCTTGCGCCGAATACTGCGTGAAGGCGATACCGTGAGCGTAGAGTTTCGCGGTCGCATCGTAGAACGAGAGCACCACGCGACCGCGCACCAGCAGTTGCCGTTCGTCATCCCCCGGTAGCGAAAAACGTAACACGACATGCTGCCCCGCGGGCAGGTCGGCGCGCGTCGATACGCGCATGCCGCCGCCCCCTAAATCGAGCGAACGTGCAGGCATGACCAGTTCCAGCCCCGGGACGATCAACGTCACCGGTAATGCAATCTCGACGCGGGCGTGGCGCCGCTGCTGAGCGTGACTGCCTTGTATGTTCACGGAGACTCGTTCGCTTCTGCGTCGGGCGCGACGAGCCTCTAGGTTAAGGCGACGTTGCCGACTATTCTCGGATCGCGCGCGCCGCGGCGAGCGCGCCGAGATAGCCGTGGATCGCATTCACGCCGCCCTGCAAGTAGAGCTCGTAGGGCTCGCGGAGTGGTGCATCGCACGAGAGTTCGATGGTCGCGCCGGAGACGAACGCACCGCCCGACATGACGACCGGGTCGCGATAGCCCGGCACCGCGCCCGGTTCGGGACGAAAGCGCGCATCGATCGGCAGAACGCTCTGGAGGCCCCGTGCGAATCGCAGCACGCGCTCGCGGCTCCCCAGCGAAATCGCCTGCACGATATCGGTGCGCCGCGCCCCGGGAGCGGGATCGACACGGTAACCCAACTCGGCGAAGAGTGCGGCTGCAAAATCAAGCGTTCGTAAAGACGCCTCGACGATGCTCGGTGCTTGGAAAAGCCCTTGAATAAAGGCCTTCCCGAAGCCCAGCGTGGGCCCGAGCGCATCGTTGAGCCCGGGTGCATAGAGCGTCGTCGCAACGCGGTCGACGAGGTCGGCGCGGCCGATGCAGTAGCCGCCCGTCGGCGCGAGCGCGCCGCCGAGATTTTTAATGAGCGATCCCATAACGAGATCGGCACCGACGTGCGTGGGCTCGCGCTCCTCGACGAGTTCGCCGTAGCAATTATCGACGAGAATCGGGAGATCGCTGCGAAGGGCGCGCAGCGATGCAAAAGCCCGTTCGAGCTCCGCGATCGGCAAGCTCGGTCGCGTTGCATATCCACGCGAACGCTGCACGAAGATCGCGCCGCGATCGATCGCGCTTGCTTCGCGTACGAGTGCGTCGCCGTCGATCGTGCCGTCGGGAAGCAATGCGATCTCGCGATACGCAAAACCGCCGAGCGCGGCGAGCGAGTCGGGCGCATCGCAGATCGCATTGCGCAGCGTATCGTAGGGACGCCCGGAGATCGTCAAGAGCGTTCCGCCGCGCGGAACGCACGCGCGCAGTGCGAGCGCGATCGCGTGCGTTCCGCTCGCGATGGTCAAGCGCGCGAGCGCGCGTTCGGCGCCGAAAAGACGCCGCAGCAGCGATTCGTACGCCGCGCGCGCGGCGTCGTCGTAACCATAGCCGCTGCTCCCGGCGAGATCGCTCTGAGCGATGCCTTCTTCGAGAAAGGCTTGCAGGACGTTCATCGTCACGGAGCGCTGTGCCGGATATTCCAGCGCCTCGATTCGCTGCCAGGCGCGCTCCGCGGCGCGCGCGAGTTCCCCGGTAAAGCCGAAACGCTCGCAGAGTGCGACGATCATGCAAGCCCGACTTCGTGACGCTCGTATGCACGTACTGCCGGAAGCCATAAGAAGGTCGCCACTAAGAGATTTACGAGCAACAAAAGCGGCGCGCGCCAATCGAGCGTTGCCAGATAGACCGAGAGCGTCGCCGGAATCGACGAAGGCACGTAAAAGGCGGCGCGAGCGACCCACCCCGAGGCGACGGCGACATACGTGATGCTCGCCAAAAGCAGCGGAATACCGATAAACGGCAGCGCGAGAAAAGGGTTTGCCACGATGGGCAACGTGAAGAGTAACGGTTCGTTGGCGTTGATCAGCGCAAACGGTAACGTTGCGCGGCCGATACGATGCAGCCGCGGAATCTTCGATAGCGCCAGCAACGCCGCGAGCGGCAACGTCGCGCCCGCACCGCCGGGAAAGACGAAGAGGAAGAGCGAGACGACGACGATATGCGGGAGCGGTTGATGGGCGGCAAAAGCGTGGGTGTTTTCGGCTTGCAATGAGAGATAGACCGGCGTTACGACCCCGGCGAGCAGGGCCGGCCCATGTATGCCGACGCACCAGAGCGCGGTCTCGACAAAGACGATCGCCAGCAACGCCGGGTAATTATCGCCGAGCCGGGCGAGCGGCGCGAGCGCCGTTGCGACCAACGCGCCGGCATCGATGCCGAGCGCATGCAACGCGATGAACGGCAGCAGCGCGAGCGGTGCACCGAGATACCGCGCCGCGGGCAAGTAGCGCGCCGTCGCGCTTGCGATCGCGGCACAGAGCATGCCGACCAGAATCGCTACCAGCAAACCGCTTGCGCCGACGCCGCGAAGATAGAGCAGCGGCGTAGTCCCCGTCTGCCAATGCGGCAACGCGAGCGCGAACGCAAGCGCGGTCACGACGACCTGCGGAACGAGCGGCAAAGCGAGCCGCCGTGCGAGTTGCACCGCAAGCGCGATTGCGGTAACGCACGACATCGCGCCGAAGGCCGGCAACATCGCACCCGCGATTGCAGCGAGCGCGAACGCCGGATGCGGCGCGATGCGCCATCCGCCGGGTTCCAGAAAGAGGATCGTCAGGAGCGCTAGGACCAGCGCGGCAAAACCGATCGGCAGCGCCGCATTGAGCGCGCGCATCGCCGGCGATGCGGCGAAGCCGGCGAGGGCGCGCGAGATTTTAGAGGCGGCGAATAACGGCTTCGACGCGCCCGACGATAACGACATCGTCGGCATAGATTGGCTGCATGCGCGCGTTCTCCGGCTGTAAGCGCACGCGCCCCGCTTCACGGTAGAAGCGCTTCACCGTCGCATCACCCTCGAGCATTGCAA
>JAJYRI010000111.1 GCA_021794175.1 bacterium | reverse complement strand
CGGCGCGCGCTCCTCGTAGGAGCGCAGCAAAAGGCGTGCGGCGGCCAAACCCAGCGCGAAGCCCGCACCTTCATCGCCGAGCAGGTAACCACCGCCACCGAGAGCGACGCGCCGTTCCCCACGCTCGCCGTACGCCCCGCTCCCCGTTCCGACCACCAAGACCGCTCCATCGCCCGTCGGCGTCGCCGCGCGCAACGCGATCTCCAGATCGCTCGTGCACGTGATGTGCGCGTGCGGAAAAAAAGCACGGAGGCTCGCTTCGAGCGCTACGGAGATTCCCGGTTTCGATACCCCGGCCGCACCGAGCACCACCGCATCGGGCTGTCCTTCGCTCGCGAGCTCGCGCAACATCGCTTGCAACACATCGCGAACGTCGTCGATGGGAAGAGCCGACGGATTCGCCGGGCCACCCTCCGCACGCACGCGTCGTTCGCCGTCGCGCAGGATCGCCACGCTCTTACTGCCACCAAGGTCGATCCCAAGAATCATCGTGCGTCTTCCTTCGCGATCTTTGCAAGTAATTTCGAGAGGCCATGCGGCGCTACCGCACCGAGAACACCCCGCCTCCGAGCCCCGGTTACCGAGGGAAGGTTCGCGCTGCGCTCGCGCAGCGTTTCAAATCCGAGGACGGCGAAGGCGACCGCCTCTTTTGATTCGGCCGGTACCCCAACCACGTCGCTCGGTTCGACGCGCGCGCGAGATAGCCGCTCGCGGAGCGCCTGAAGCAGCCGGCTGTTTTTCGCACCGCCGCCGGAACAGAGTATGCGCGCGTCCTCGAAGCCGTATCGCTCGAGCGCCCGCGCGATGCTCTCTACCGTCAGTGCAAGTAATGTCGCCAACCCATCCTCGATCGTGAGCTCTCGTAACGCACTGCGAAAACGATGCACGAAGGCCTCGCCGAAGCGTTCGCGCCCGGTCGATTTCGGCGCAGGCAGAGCGAAGTACGGATCTGCCAGCATCTCCGTCAGCAGAGGCACGTCAACGCTGCCGCGCGCCGCAGTATCGCCGTTGCGGTCGAAATCCGCGCGGCCACCGCTCGCTTCGGCGATCCAAGCATCGAGGAGCATGTTCCCGGGGCCGGTATCGAAGGCAACGATACGGTTCTCGTCGAGCCACGCGCGCGGTGGCAGGAGGGTGACGTTGGCGATCCCGCCGCAATTGAACGCGACTCGCTTTTCATCGGCGTCGGCGACGAGCAACATATCGACGTAGGGAACTAACGGCGCGCCCGATCCGCCGAGCGCGCAATCGGCGCTGCGAAAATCGAAGCACACGCTCGCCGCGATGCGATCGCGCAACGCGAACGGATCGCCGATCTGTAGGGTAAGCGCCGCCGTACCGTCGTGGAAGATCGTTTGGCCGTGCATCGCGGCAAAATCTACCAACCGTCCTTCGAGAAAGCGCTCCGCAGCGTCGGCGTGAGCGCGCCCCAACGCACGATGCAGGCGCGCGACCGCGGCGAGGCCGCCGCGCTCTCGGCGCACAACGTCGTCCAAAAGCTCGCGCGTCGTCCCATCGAAGGCAAAGGTCCGCGCATCGAGGAGTTCGATCTTCAAGCGCTCGCCGCACTGTTGCAGGTCGACGAGCGCACAATCGATGCCGTCGAGCGAGGTGCCGCTCATCATCCCCAGCGCGATCATCGAGAACGATCCAATGCATCGGTAACGCCGGTGAAAAAGGCCCGTCGCAGATCGGTGCTGTCCTCGCGCCCGAAATAGACGGTGTTCGTTAACAGCACGGCGGTAAGATCGCGCTCCGGGTCGACCCAGATGCAGGTTCCGGTAAAGCCGGTATGTCCGAACGATTCGCGCGAGAATCCGGGGCCGCATGAATTGTCGTCGCGCGTTTTGAGCGCCCAGCCGAGCCCGCGACGGAGTGTCGGGTCGAACGCTTGCTCGCGCACCGCCTCGCGTGCAAGCGAATCGGGGAGGAGCGAGCGCCGCCCGTAAAACGCCGCGAGATACTGCTCACCGATCCACGCCGCATCGGCCGCGCTTCCGAAAAGGCCGGCGTGCCCGGCAACCCCTCCGCAGAGGTAGGCCTTTTCGTCATGCACTTGTCCCTGCAAACGCCCTCGCCAGCTATCGCATTCCGTCGCCGGAATCGATGCCCACTCTTTCCGACGCGGACGATATCGGAGCCCGGGTCGCGCGATCGACGATGCCGCCGCCGCTTGCAAGCTCCGCGCTTCACGACGTGCGAGCACGACTCCGAGCGCGATGAAGCCGAGGTCGCTGTAGAGAACGCCGCTGCCGACCGGTGCGTGAAGCTCTGCGGTCAGCGCATACTCTTCAACCGAACGATCGCGCAACGAACGATAATGTGCGCCGGATTGCATTCCCGAGGTGTGCGAGAGAAGCATTCGCAGCGTTATCGCGCGTTGCGGCAACGACTCCCACTCCGGAATGCTCTCTACAAGAGTATCGTCGAGCGTCAAAACTCCGCGTGCGACTGCATCGACGGTAAGCGTTGCGATCGCGAGTTTCGTCAACGACGCGAGGTCGAAGCGCGTATCGAGCGCCACCGGGCGGGCGCACCGGTCGGCACGCGTCTGCCCGTATGCGCGTTCGAAGATGACCCGGCCGTGCTGCTCGACGCGTGCAACGGCAGCGGTAAAGCGACGGCCGAGCGCCGCCCGCAGCGCCGCGTCACATTCTCGAAAACGGTCAACCACGCGCGAGCGTGACCGGTAATTTTCCGTTCGTCGGTGCGCCGGCGAAGATCGCGGCGGCACCCGCGTGGAGATGCAGGGCGTCGTCGCCGAAGCAGCAGAGCGCGTGTTCGACGAACGGCGCCGCTTCGATATCGAAGGGTTCCATCGTCGAAACGAGGATGCTCTCCGGAAAACGCTCGACGATTCGGCGTATCGCATCGATCGCGGCGGGATCGAGATGCGTGCGGTACGAGAGCAGCACGGGACGGCGCCCGGAGTCGGCGAGCGCCGAGAGCACGCGTTCCACCGATACCGGATCCCGCGGTTCTATCGCCGGGGCTTCTTCGGCACCGAGCGCCGATGGACCGAGATCGCCGCCGACGCCGAATCGGACGACGATACTCTCGCCCGCACGCACACGCGGAGTTCCGCGTACGCGGGCGACCGCCCGCGCGGCGATCGTCGTTCCGATGTTGGGAAACGGTGCGGGCGCATCGAGCGGAATCGGCGCGGCGAGCGTCGCGCGCAGCATGCGCATGCGCATGCCGGCCTCGCGTAGGCGCCATTCGCGCATCTCACCGCGCGCGATGCGCGCGGCAATTTCGCGCGCCGCTGGCATCGCTTCGCCGAGTTGCTCGCAGATCAGCGCACAATCGGCACCGGCCTGGATCGACGTCGCGGCGCGCTCCGGAACCGTACCGAATCGATCGAGCGCCCCCATCTCCAAATCGTCGGTAAAGGCAACGCCGTTAAACGAACAGTTTTCGCGAAGCAACGCCTTGAGCACCGCTTCCGAGAGCGTCGCCGGCTTTTCGCGATCGACCGCTTCGACGACGACATGTGCGACCATCGCCGCCCGAGCATGTGGTAAGAGATCGCAAAAGGGTGCCAGGTCGCGCAAATGGAGGATCGGCGTCGGCAACGTAATCGTCGGGAGCGCGACGTGCGAATCGACGGCGGTACTTCCGTGCCCGGGGAAATGCTTGAACGTCGGCACGATGCCGCGGCGCCCCATGCCGCTTGCGAAAGCTCCGGCAAGGTCGGCGACGCGCTCGGGATTCTCCCCGAACGAGCGCGTTCCGATAACGGTGCTCGCGCGATCGATCGCGAGATCGAGAACGGGAGCGAAATCGAGGTTCGCGCCGATGCGGCGCAGATCGTGAGCGATCTGCTCGCCGAGTTGTCGCGCGAGATCGAGATCGTCGGCAGCGCCGACCGCCATCATCGAGGGCATGGCGGCGACGCCCTCGCGCAACCGGGCGACGCGTCCCCCCTCTTGATCGATGGCGATAATCGGCGTCGGGTCGTCGGGGTGCAGGGCGCGCAACGCATCGGTGAGCGCGCGCGCACGCTCGACCGTCGGCAGATTTCTTGCGAACAGGACGTAACCGCCGAAACCCCGCAGCGTGAACTCCGCGCGGGTCGCCTCATCGAGCTCCGAACCCGGGAATCCAACTGCGAGAACACCCTCTGCCAGGTCGACGAACTCGCTCAGAACGGCTCCTTCTTGAAAGGGAGGAACGCGACGTTTAGTGCGCGCTGATCGATTGCGCTACGAGCATCTTCCCGGAGCGGGCCGCCAGCACCTCGACGCGGTCACCGAGGCGGAGGCTCGCGAGGGTGGCGAAGCCGCCGGCTCGCTGGATCGAGGTATTGGGGGTAACCGTTACCTCCAATACTCTCTTCGGGCTGATGCGAACGGCGATGCCGGGATGTTGGTAGTGGATGGCGACGATCTGTCCGACGAACGAGAGCGCGCGCGAGGGTTGCGCGGCGAGAGCGCTCGGTACGAGTGCCAGTAATGCGAAGAAGACGAAGACGGAGCGTTTCACGTTAGATACCCCAAGAACGCATTAGGGTGTCGGCTGCGTTCCATCGAGCCGCAGAATCTGAAAGTATGCCGCGCGCGCCGATGCATCACCGGAGCGAGCGCGCTGCGACGCATCGCGCAGCGCCAAGACCGTCGCATCGTCGGCCCGAATATTTGCCGCCGCCAGCCGGAGGGCGAGCAACGCTAAATCCGGGGTGCGCTCGCCTAAGCGAGCGATTCCCTCCATAAAGGGGCGCACGTGCTCGCCGCCGGGTTGCTGCGCGAGCAGTGCCGCGATGACGGCAGCCTTGTCGGGCGCGCTCTCAAGAAGGTAGCTATCGAGAAGCTCGAACATCACCGCATGCGGTTCGCCGTCGCGACCTTGGCCCTTCTTTTCGCCCTGACGGCGTCACCTTCGGCGCGACCGAGCTCCCTCGGCGCCCTGCTCGAACGAATGCGTCGCGCCGCCGGCCCGATTTGGTCGACGCATTTCGAGGCCGTCGTCGATATCTCCGACGGCGCGATTCTCACCCGCGCGCGTATCGACGCCCGTGGGGACCGCCTCATTTTGCATCGTTGCCTCAACGATCTCTGCTTGGGGCGCTACTATCATGGTTCGTATGCCGACGACCTCACCCTCAACGGGGCTCCGCTTCCCGCACCGCAATTAACTTCGAGCGAACCGGCGCTTTTGCTCGCGCTCTCGCATGCATTTCTGCGCCCCGGTTTCCGGAAGGCCGGCGGAACCGTGGCAGTGCTCCCAACAACAGGGAGTGCGAGCCAGACACTGCAGATTGCAGCGCCCGGAACCGCACCCTTCACCGCCCGGATCGGCGCCGACGCGCTGATCCGGCGCGTCGAGATCGGCTCGATCCGCTACGATTTTTCCGCCTATCGCCGCGTCGGCACGATCCGCGTACCGACGCGCATCGACCGTAGCGGAAAACCCTATCTCGCGTTTCATCGCGTGCGCATCGAGAGCGCGCCGTTCGTCGCACCGCATCCCATTTCGCTCGCCTTCGCCGCAGCGCCGGTCGTCCTGCCTTGGCGTCCGCGCGCGAAAACACCGATCGTCGCGTGCAGCATCGCAGGGCAGCCGCTGCGCTGTCTCATCGACAGCGGAAACTCCGGTCTCTCGATGACGCTCACGCTCGCCGAGCGATTGCATCTCCAACCGACCGGCACGTTCGAAGTGCAAGGAATCGGCGATTATCTTACCGAGTTGGTCACCGCTCCGCCGTTACAGCTCGGTGCGGCGACGTTGCCGAAGGCGACCTATGTGGTGCTCTCCGATCTCGAAGGAACGAGATACGACGTCATTCTCGGTAGCGATTTTCTCGCGGCGGCGCGCGTGACGATCGACGGGCCGCAGCGCCGCGTCATCGTTCGCCCTCGCAACACCGCGGAGAGCGCAAACGGCATACCGGTGCGCTTTCTCGCCCTCGTGCCGACCGTTCGCGCCACCCTTGCAACGACCCCCGCTCGCCTCCTCGTCGATACGGGCGATGAATCGACGATCAATCTCGGCACGGCGTTCTTCCATGCCCACCCGACGCTTTTTCGCGTCATCGAAAACCGCTCCGTTCGCGGCGTCGGCGGAAGCAGCATCGAACACCTCGGTCGCATCGCGAGCATAACGCTCGGCCCACTGCATCTCACGAACGTGAATATCGGAAGCACCGAGCGCCTGCATACCGCCGGCGACGGCCATATCGGCAGCGGCCTCCTCGCACGATTTGTCGTAACGTTCGACTACGAGCACGGCCGCATCGAGTTCGCGCAGCCATAATCGCACCCGGTCACCCCGAGCAGGTTGCGAACTTGTCACTCCGAG
>JAJYRI010000110.1 GCA_021794175.1 bacterium | reverse complement strand
CCCGCGCGCTCCAGTCCGTCGCTGATACGTCTCGCATGGAGCAGCGCATGCGGCGTATCGCCGTGAAGACAGATGCTTTCGCCGCGCCCGGAACGCGCGAGGTCGAGCGCCTGTGCCGCGGCCTCCTCGGGGCTCTCGATCGTCGCAGCAGGCTCGCCGCGCGGAACGAGCGTTCCGTCCTCGCGATAGCGACGGTCGGCGAAGAGCTCGCCGATCGTTCGCAGTCCGCGCGCGCGCGCACGCTCCAGCGAGCGGCTTCCGGCGAGCCCCACCAATGCAACCGTTGGGTCGATCGCGGCAACCGCATCGGCAACGGCGTCGGCGACCGCATCGTCGACGGCGCTTCGATTGTAGAGCGCGCCGTGCGGCTTCACGTGCGTGAGGACGACGCCCTCTTCACGCGCGATCTTTACGAGCAGCGCGATCTGCTCGGCGACGCAAGCCGCAATCGACTCGCCGCGCATCTCCAATGGTCGACGACCGAAGCCTTCGCGGTCGGGATACGACGGATGTGCGCCGACGGAGACGTCGCAGCGCCGCGCTGCCCGAACGGTATCGCGCATCGAGCGTTCGTCCCCGGCATGCCCTCCGCAGGCGATATTCGCAGAGGTGACGATCTCGAGGATCGCTTCGTCGTCCCCGCATCCCTCGCCGAGATCGGCGTTCAGATCGATGCGCCGCACCGGTAGAAAGGTTATTTCTCCGCCGATGCGGATCTGGCCGATTTTCCAACGATCTTCAGCGAGTACGTGCGCGATGACGGGATAGCCGCCGGTCGTCGGAGCATCGACGCCGAGAACGATCGGCGTTCCGTTCGGCGGCAGTTGTATCGTTCCGGGAAAAACCGCGAGCGTTTGAATATCCCTGCCGTCGAAGGCGATCGGCGAGCCTTCGCAGCGTACGCCGACGCGATCGCTTTGCGGACTCGCTCGCCACGTACGCGCGCAGAGTAGAGAGAAGAGATCGCGGTCGCGAAGGTGCATGCGTTCGCGAATGACGCGCAACCGCGCGTCGATCGCGATCCGCTCGCGAACCGATGCGTTCGCCGTTCCAAGCGTTCCGAGCGTAAGGATATCGCCGTCGCACAGCGCGCGTCCGCAGAATCCACCGAAACCCGCACGAAGATCGGTACTCCGCGAACCGAGAATCGCCGGCACCTCGATTCCGCCGCGAACGGCGATCGTCGATCGGGCACCGCGGCGCGGGGAACCCAGACGAAGCCGGGCGCCGGGCTTCGCGAGCGTTTGACGATACGCAGCGACGGGTTCCTCGTCGAGCCACGCATCGAGATCGGCGCCGGTGATTGCAAAGGTGCCTTGCTCCGTAAAACGCAGGCAGATGTTTCCGTACGCCGCCTCGATTGCAGCAGCCGCCGGATCGTTGCCGACGATTGCATTCGCGTCGTCGAACGATTGCGTATCGAAGGCCCCGCACCAGGCGATCGCTTCGTGGCGATGCCCCGTGCGCGGCGACGCGACGACCAAGCTTTGCAGCCCGGCTCGCTCGATAACGAGGTGCTTCACGACGATCGCGCTCGTACGAATCGCACGCGGTCGCCCGCGGCGAGTAGCGCGGCGGGGCGACGCTCCGGATCGAAGAGCACGCTCTCCGTGCGCCCGAGGAGATGCCAACCACCGGGCGATGCGACCGAATAGATACCGGTGAAGGCGTCGCCGATCGCCACCGAGCCGGCGGGGACGCGCGTGCGCGGGCGTACCCGGCGCGGCGTCGCCAGGCACGGATCGAGCCCGAGCAAGTATGCAAACCCCGGCGCGAAACCTAAAAACGCCACGCTGTAGAGCGGAGCGAGATGGCGTGCGATCGCCTCCTCGACCGAGAGCCCGTGCAGCGAGGCAAGCTCGTGCAGATCCTCCCCATCGTACCGAACCGGAATTTCGTGCGTGCGCGCCGGCGTGCCGGTCGCGCTCGGCTCGTCGAGAAGGGCGAAAAGACGCCGAGCCAGCCGCCCTCTGCTCCCGCGCGCGACGAGGACGCCGAGGTTACCGAGGCCGACGACCGCCTCGCGCACCTCCGGTTCGCAGCGCATCGCCCGTGCGATCGCTTCGAGCCGCTCCTGCCCGAGGATCGCAGGTTCGCCCTCGATCTCCAACAGCAGCGCCTCGTCGCCGTAGGCCTCCACTCTCGCGCGCATGCGAACTCCTGCGCGAGCGGGAGAGTAAAATCCTCGCCCGCGCGCGAACCCGAAGGGTTCCGTGAGTCAATATGTTTTTAGCATGTACCGATTGGGAAAAACCGTGCCCCCCAAACGGCGCATCCTCGACGATATCTCCTTAAGTTTCTTTCCGGGAGCGAAAATCGGCATCCTCGGCCTCAACGGCTCGGGAAAATCGACGCTTTTACGCATTATGGCCGGCGTCGATACCGAGTTCGACGGCAACGCCGAACCCGCGCCGAATCTTCGCATCGGGTATCTGGAACAGGAACCGCAACTCGACCCCGAGTCGAGCGTCCGCGCCTGCGTTGAAGAGGGCATGGGCGAGGTGATGGAGGCACGTCGACGCCTCGATGCCGTTTATGCCGCCTATGGCGACCCCGATGCGGACTTCGATAAACTCGCGCGCGAGCAATCGGAACTCGAAGCGATCATCGCCGCCGCCGGCGACGACAGCGACGCGCAATTGGAGATTGCCGCCGACGCACTCCGTCTTCCGCCGTGGGAGGCGATCGTCGGCACGCTCTCCGGCGGCGAAAAGCGACGCGTCGCACTCTGCCGCCTCTTACTCTCCCGCCCCGATATGCTCTTGCTCGACGAACCGACCAACCATCTCGACGCCGAGAGCGTAGAATGGCTCGAAGGTTTCTTACAACGATTCCCCGGCACCGTCGTGGCGATAACGCACGATCGCTATTTTCTCGATAATGCCGCCGAGTGGATTCTCGAACTCGACCGCGGTCGCGGAATCCCGTGGAAAGGAAACTACAGCTCCTGGCTGGAGCAGAAAGAACAACGCCTCGCCTCCGAGGAAGCGCAAGAGAGCGCGCGCCGACGCGCGCTCCAGCACGAACTCGAGTGGGCGCGAACCGCACGTAAGGGGCGTCAATCGAAGGGTAAAAGCCGACTCGTGCGTTACGAAGAGCTCGCAAGTTACGAATATCAGAAGCGCAACGAAACGCAGGAAATTTTCATTCCGCCCGGCGATCGGCTCGGCACGAAGGTGATCGATCTCGTCGATCTCGGAAAAAGTTATGACGGCCGCGTACTTTTCGACGGGCTGACGGCGACGATTCCCGCCGGAGCGATCGTCGGCATCATCGGCCCAAACGGCGCCGGCAAATCAACGCTCTTTCGCATGATCGCCGGCAACGAACCCGCCGATAGCGGAAGAATCGATATCGGCGAAAGCGTCAAGATCGCCGTCGTCGACCAATCGCGGGCCTCGCTGCCGAACGACGCGACCGTCTTCGAGGCGATCGGCGGCGGCAGCGATATCCTCAACGTCGGGCGTTTCGAGATGCACGTCCGCGCCTACCTCGGCCGTTTCAATTTTAAGGGCGGCGATCAACAGAAAAGAGTCGGCATCCTTTCCGGCGGCGAGCGCGGTCGTTTGCATCTCGCGAAAGCGCTGCTATCGGGAGCGAACGTCTTGCTCCTCGACGAGCCTTCGAACGATCTCGACGTCGAGACGCTCCGCGCACTCGAAGAGGCCCTTTTGGAATTCGGCGGCACCGCGCTCGTCGTCAGTCATGACCGCTGGTTCCTCGATCGCATTGCAACGCATATTCTCGCCTTCGAAGGCGAGAGTACGGTTGCTTTCTTCACCGGCAATTATCACGAGTACGAAGCAGATAAAGTGCGTCGACTCGGCGAAGAGGCGGCACGCCCGAAACGCGTGCGCTATCGCCCTCTCGTTCATCTCTAGGAGCTCTATGCCGATTCACGCCGTGCTCTGTTGCTTGATCTCCATCCACGTTCGCGCTGCATCGGGAGCGCCGCTCGCCGACGCTCGCGTGGTGATGACCGATCTCGCGGATCGTCGCCGCGTCGTCGCACGTTCGAACGATCGCGGCATTGCAAGCCTCAAGCTTGCGCGCGCGAGCTATCTCGTCGATGTCGCTCGCCGCGGTTTCGCGAGCGCGCGCCTGGGGCCGATCGTGCCCCGAGCCGGCGAGCGCATCGAAATCGCGCTGCAGCCGCTCGATTCCGCACAGCTCCACGTGATCGCTACGGTGCGCGTGAATGGAGCGGATCGCCCGGTTCGCACGGCAACGCCGCATATCTCGATCTCGCGCGCCGAGATGGAGCGCGCGGGAATCTCGCACGTTATCGGCGCGCTCGAGAGCATCCCGTCGATTACGATCGCACGCCCGAACGGCGGATCGTCGACGGCCTATGCGACGGTAGCGCTGCGCGGACCCGATCCCTCGGAGACGCTCGTCACGCTCGACGGCCAACTGCTCAACGACGGCAACACCGGCGACGTCGATCTCTCGCGCTTCCCGGTCGCCGCATTTTCGAATATCGAAATCAGCGAAGGGCTCGGCCCGTTCAGTCGCGAGGGAAGCAACACGATCGGCGGCGCCGTCAACCTCATCTCGCTGCACCCGACGCTCGCGCCGCATAGCGCGTTCTCGCTCTCGACGGGGTCGTTCGGAAGAAACGAGGCGTGGTACAACACGACCGGAACGCATGGGAAACTCGGCTATGCCGCAGCGCTCGACACGCAGAGCGAGATCGGCACCGCCAACCAAGGGGTCACCCTCTGCACCGGCGGTTACGACCCCTCGAAACCGCAGCCGTGTCTCGGAGCGCAAGCACAGCAGCTCGGTTCGCATATCCTCGAGCGCTCCGGTCTGGTGAATTTCCGCTACTCCATCAATCCGGAGAGCGATATCGCCTTCCGCCTCTTTACGATGGCCGACACGCGTGACATGAGCGCCGCCGATAACGCCCCGGCGATCGCGACGCAGCAAGGGCCGGGCGCATATTTTATCGGTCCGGGTGCATCGAACATCGCGCAGCATATCCGCGCGTACGATCTTCGCGCGCGCACCGCGCTCGGCAAGGGTTCGCTGCTCGTCGATGGGAGCACCTCGGATAACGACCTCGCCTTACAGGGCGGCGGAATCTCTCCGTACGATCTCACCCACTACGACCGGCGATCGACCCTCAACTTGAGCTGGGAACTCCCCCGTAACCGCAGCGATTTTGCCATCGGTGGGTACGCGAGCGGCGAATCTTTTCGCGCTACGGGAGTAAACGGCACCTTACAACAGCAGATCCTCTCCGGTTTCGTGCGCGAAAGCGACCGACTCAGCGCGCGCTTGCGCTTGCAAGGCGGTGTTTTCTTGACGCATTATTCGAGCTTCGGTTCGAGTCTCGACGGACGGATCGGTGCCGCGTTCAACCTCGGCCCGCACGATGCCGTTCGCGCCGCGATCGGCACGGGCTTTCGCGCCCCGTTGTTGATCGAGCGCTACCTCTTTCCCGTCGCCGATCTACCGATCGACGCCAACTGCGTGGCGACGGGGCAGGGAAACCCCGCCGAACAACCCGAGCATGCGACCGAATACGAACTCGGGTATTCGCACGTGGGTGCACCGGGCGATAGCTACGACGTGGCGCTCTACCGCACGAACTTACGCGATCCGATCGAAACCTATTACCCGCTCGGTGCGAGTTGCCCGGCGAGCGTTCCACCGCTCACCTCCTATCCGATCAACGTCGGCAACGTCGTCTATCAAGGCGCGGAGATTCGCATGCACCGTCGTCTCGGAGCGTTCGATCTCGTCGCACGTTACGGGCTCAACATCGCCTATCCGGGGCCGCTCCCCGCGACGGTGAGCAACCCTACTTCCGGCGGCAGTCTCGTTGCCGATCAACAGTTCCTCAATATCCCCCAGCAAAGCGGATCGCTCGGTATCGATTGGGCGCGCAACGGCTGGCACGCGGTGCTCGACGGATACGCGCAGGGCAGCAATAATGCATACAACCAGGGTCCGTTTGCGATGCTCGATGCGGCCTTCGGGCGCACGCTTCCTAACGGTATCGATCTCACGCTCGCAGCGACGAACCTCACCAATGCCATCGCCGGACGGTACAGCCTCATCGGCGCCGGCGTTCCCTACCGCGGTATCGTCGGCACGAACGGCGGGAATCCGGTCTACGGACCGCTTCCGACCAATCGCTATTTCGCCGACCCGTTCGGCCTACGGTTGATCGTTACGATTCGTCGCTAACGCCGTAGGAGCGGGTTTCGCGGGTTTCGAGCCAATGCACGCAAGGCGAGCGTTACCGGTGCCGTTTTCAGGCACCACGACGCAGCCGACGAGGAGGCAATGCCGTGATTCCCGTTCACCTCAACTCCGTGGCAACCGCCGTGCCACCGCATCGGTTGGAGCAAACGGATATCGAGCGACGCGTGCACGCGCAGTTCGGCGATTCCGCGATGGTCGAGATCGGA
>JAJYRI010000017.1 GCA_021794175.1 bacterium | reverse complement strand
GGCGCGATCGATCGCATCGCCGTCGGCCTCGGCCCGGGGAGCTTCACCGGGCTACGCGTCGCGTTGAGTTACGCGAAGGCGCTCGCGCTGGCATGGAAGCTGCCGCTGGTCGGGCTTTCCTCGTTCGACGTGCTCGAAGCGGGGGCGACCGCGCTTCCACGGCTCGCGGTCGTCGAAGGGCGCCCCGGAATCATTTCGGCGCGGCTCTGCAGCTCTGCCGGCGAGCGGCGTGCCTCGGGGGAGATCGCGGCGACGCTCGCGGAGCTGCTGCCGCATCCGCTGCCGGAGCCGCTTGCGCTCGCGGGGGCGATGGCGGGCGTCGCGGCTCTGCTCGCCGAACGCGGGCAGCCCGTGTTCTCGTTACCGCCGGTCCCATCGCCCGTCCTCGCGCTCGCGCGCCTCGCGCGCACCATTCCTGCCGCCGCCTCGCCGCATGCGCTCGTCGCCAATTACGGCGAGGCGCCCGCCGCGAAGATCCCGACGCGCACGTGAAGCTCGATCTCGACCCCACGCATGCGAGCGCCCCCGAACCGCTGCGGATCGAAGCGATGCAGCTGGAGGATATCTCGGCGGTCACGCGCATCGAACTGCTCTCGTTCTCGACGCAATGGCCGCACGACGCATTCGCCAACGAACTGCGCTCGAATAAACTCGCGCATTACTTCGTCGGCCGCGTCGGTTCGCGCATCGTCGCTTACGGCGGCATCTGGGTGATTCTCGAAGATTCGCACGTAACGACGATCGCGGTCGATCCCGATTTGCGCGGGCGTCGCTACGGCGAGCGCATGTTATTGCATCTGCTCGATACGGCGATCGAACTCGGGGCGGCATGGATGACGCTGGAGGTTCGCGAGAGCAACGTCTCCGCGCAGCAGCTCTACCAGAAATACGGCTTTACCACCGTAACGACGCGGAAATCGTACTATAGCGACAACAACGAGAGCGCGTTGGTGATGTGGGCGGGGAACCTTCAGGGCGAGCTCTATCGCGCGCGCTTGGACGCGCTCCGCGCAAAACTCGCGTGAATCGCTACACCGAGATCGCGCGTGCGATGCGCGCGCAGATCGGGCAAAACCATCGCGCCGAGCACAGCATTCGCGTCGCACGCTGCGCGGAGCTCTTGGCGATGCGACACGGCCTCGATGCGTCGCGCGCGCGCACTGCGGGATTGCTGCACGATCTGGCGCGCCTCTGGCCCGCTTCGCGGTTGCTCGAAGAGGCGACCCGCCGTGCCTATCGGGTCGATGAATTCGAACGGCGCAATCCCATCGTGCTGCACGCACCGCTCGGCGCGATGCTCGCCGAGGAACGCTTTTCGGTACGCGACCCGGAGATCGCCGCGGCGATCTCCGCCCATACGCTCGGCGCAGCGGAGATGTCGCCGCTCGCCCGGTTGCTCTTCCTCGCCGACGCGCTCGAACCGGAGCGCGATTATGCCGAGCGAGGCGCGCTCTGGGAGCTGGCCCTGCAGGATCTCGATGCGGCGATGTATGCTACGCTCGAACGCACGGTCGCCTATTCGCGCAGCCGCGGGTACGAGATCGCTCCGAGGACGAAAGCCGCATTGGATACGTTCTCACGTATGAAAGGGAAGGTTTCCACTGTCAGCACTCATTGATATCGTCCGCGCCGCCGCGGAAGAGAAGAAGGGCGAGGAGTTCGAGGCGATGGAGGTCAGCTCCAGGACGATCCTCGCCGACTATTTCGCATTGGTTACCGGGCGCTCGAAGATTCAGACCCGCGCGATCGCCGATGCGATCGTCGAGGCGGTCGAGGCTTCGGGAGGGCGGGTCGCGCGCGTCGAAGGCTACGCCGAAGGAAGCTGGATACTGCTCGATCTCGGCTCGGTGATCGTGCACATCTTTACGCCGGAGCAGCGGACGTTCTACAATCTGGAGCGGCTCTGGGGAGAGCCTTTACCGATCAGCCGAGAGGAGCAAGCATGAGCACGCGCGCCCGCGTCGTCCACAAAACCAAGGCCGAACGTCAACGCTTTTCGCGCATGCTGCGCTTCGGCGTCTGGATTTTCCTCGGCATCTTCATCTTCACGGTCGCCGGCGGCGTGCTCGCGATGAGCGTGCACCTCGGCGGATCCGGAGCGCCGTAAGCGGAGCTCGCCTCCGAAACACTCCCCCACACCGCGCGGTAGTACGGCGCGGAGGAAGCAGTTACCCGATGAACCTTCGCAGCCGATGGGCTCGACTCTCCGCAACGCTCGCCGCAGGTGCGGCGCTGGCGTTCCCCCTTGCCGCGCAAGCGGCGAGTTTCGTGCATGACGGCGCGAATATGCTCTCGCCCTCGACGGTCGCGCGACTCGATAGCAGTCTGAGCGCGTTCAACGCCCAGACCGGGAAACAGGTCGTCGTCGTCACCGTTCCATCGCTCGGCGGCACCGGGCTGCATGTCGCAGCGCAACAGGCGTTTTCGCAGTACGCCGTCAACGGCGTGATGATCTTCGTCGCGATGGCCGAGCATAAAGATATTATCGTGCCCGACGCCGCAGGCGTGCGAGCGGGTTGGTTTACGCCGTCGATTATCGCGCCGATTCGGCAAGCGATGGAAGCACAATTTAAGGCCGCCGATTTTAACGGCGGCATCACCGATGCAGCGGGAACGCTTGTCGGCATCTATCGCTCGCATCTCGGCTCGCTGCAGAATGCCAACGCGCCGGTGCGCTCCTACGGCGCGCCCGCGACGATACCCGCTGCGGGTATCGCATCACCGGTACAAGCCCGGAAAGGACCGAACGTCGTGTTTTGGTTGATCGTCTTTATCATCGGTTTTCTCGTCGTACGTTCGATTATGCGTGCCTCGGCGCAGCGCCCGCCCTACGGCCCGATGGCCGGCCCGCCCGCGGGCCCGGTCGGGCCGACCGGCGGCGCGCCGATGGGCTCGCCGATGGGTTACGGCGGCGGTGGCATGATGGGCGGCGGCTTCTTCAGCGGTCTCCTCGGCGGGCTCGGCGGCGCTTGGCTGGGCAACCAGCTCTTCGGCGGCGGCGGCATGATGGGTGGTGGCGGCATGATGGGCGGCGGCCCGAATATCGCCGACGCCTCGCAGATGGGCGCGCCCGACGCCGGCGGGTGGGGCGGGGATGCCGGGCAGGCCGATATGGGCGGCGCCAGCGGCGGTGATTTCGGCAGCGGCGGCTTCGGCGATATGGGCGGCGGCGGCTTCGGCGGCGGCGACATGGGCGGGGGCGGCGACTCGGGCGGCTGGTAACCGCGCGGGGGGGCGCACGCGCCTACGCAGAATGCGCCCCCCATGCGACGTTTCATACTTTGCGCACTTGCGCTGGCGCTCTTCGCGCCCTCGATACCGCTCCCGGCCTCGGCCGCCGGGCAGATGCTCGCCTCGGTTCCTCAGTCCGCTCTCGGCGGGCTCTCTTGGCGTGAGGTCGGGCCGCTTCGCGGCGGCCGCGCGGTCGCCGTCACCGGCGTGCCGGGGCAGCCGAATCACTATTACTTCGGCGCGGTAGACGGCGGCGTCTGGGAGACCGAGAACGCCGGCCGTACCTGGACGCCGATCTTCGATAAAGAAGATATCGGTTCGATCGGCGCGATCGCGGTGGCACCCAGCGACGTGCGCACGATCTACGTCGGCACCGGCGAGCCCGATATGCGCAGCGATATCGGGTACGGGAACGGCATGTACGTCTCGCATGACGGCGGCAAGACGTGGGCGCACATCGGCTTGCGCGATACGCGGCAGATCGCCGCGATCGTCGTCGACCCGCAGAACGCAAACGTCGTGTATGTCGCTGCACTCGGGCACGCCTACGGCCCAAATGCCGAACGCGGCGTCTTCAAAAGCGTCGACGGCGGAAAAACGTGGCAAAAGATTCTCTATAAAAACGAGAACACGGGAGCGATCTCGCTCTCGATGGATCCGCAGAATCCGCAAGTTCTCTACGCGGCGCTCTGGCAGACGCGGCGACCGCCGTGGAACGTCTATCCGCCGAGCAACGGTCCGGGTTCCGGACTCTATAAAAGCACCGACGGCGGCGCGCACTGGACGCAACTGCACGACGGTCTTCCGAGCATCGTCGGGCGCATCGGCGTTGCGGTCGCCCCGAGCGATCCGCAGATCGTCTACGCGCGTGTCGATAGCGATCGCGCGCACGGCGGCATGTACCGTTCGAACGACGGCGGAGCGCACTGGTTCAAAACCGACGGCGACATTCGCATCTGGAAACGCGGATGGTACTTCGGCGAGCTCGCGGTCGATCCGCAGAATCCCGAGACGCTCTACACGATGGATACCTCGACCTATCGCTCGACCGACGGCGGCAAAACCTTCGTTGCGATCAAAGGGCAGCCCGGCGGCGACGATTACCACCAACTCTGGATCTATCCGCAGGATCCCACGCACATGGTGCTCGGCGGCGACCAAGGCGTCGTCGTTACCGTCGATAACGCAAAGACGTGGAGTTCGTGGTACAACCAGCCGACGGCGCAGGTCTATCACATCAGCGTCGACGATGCATTTCCGTATCATATTTATGGTTCGCAGCAAGATTCCGGCGCCTTCTCGTTATTGAGCCGGAGTAAATACACGCATCTCACCATGCGCGACTGGCAGCCCGTCGATGCGGGAAGCGAGAGCGGATGGCTCATAGCCGATCCGCGCAAGATCGGGCGCGTTATTGCGGCCGCGCCCAGCGTCCTCGCCCCGCCGACGATCGAAGATACGACGACGGGTTGGGAGCAAAACATCGATCCCGAAGCGGCGCACCCGCATCATTTCTGGCGCTATACGTGGACGCTGCCGCTCGCGCTCTCGAGCGTCGATCACCGCACGCTCTACTTCGGCACGCAACGGATCTTCCGCACGCGGAATTTCGGTTACAGCTGGAAGATCGTCAGCCCCGATCTCACGCGCGCGCACGGCGACGACCACCCCGCCAATCTCGATCCGGCGACGCTCGCCGATAATATCGGGCTCAAACGGCGCGGCGTCGTCTACGCCATCGCTCCCTCGCCGATCCGCGCGAATATCGTGTGGGCGGGCACCGACGACGGGCAGATATGGGTGACGACCGACGGTTGCAAGCACTGGCGCAACGTCACGCCCAAAGCGCTCACGCCGTGGAGCAAAGTCGGCATCATCGCCGCTTCGCACTTCAACCCGCAGGTCGCCTACGCGGCGATCGATCGCCATCGGCTCGACGATCTTACGCCGTATATCTATCGGACCTCCGACGGCGGGAAAAACTGGACGCGCATCACCAACGGTATCCCGCCGCACGATTTCGTGAACGTCGTGCGCGAAGATCCACATCGTCCGGGATTGCTCTACGCCGGAACCGAGCGCGGTATGTTCCTATCGTTCGATAACGGCAACCACTGGGAGTCGTTTCAGCGGAACCTTCCGGTGACCTCGGTTCGCGATATCATCGTCAAACACGGCGACATCATCATCGCCACGCAGGGACGCGGCGTCTACGTGATGGACGACGTTGCGCGCTTGCGGCAAATCTCGCAAGCGAGTCTCAGCGCGCCGGCGTATCTCTACGCTCCGGCGGTTACCTATCGCCTGAAGCCCTACAACGACGAAGAGACGCCGATCCCCTACGATGAGGCGCATCTCGATAATCCGACCTACGGCATGCAGATCGATTACGCGATCGGGAAGCAGCCGACGACCCCGGTCGTGCTCGAGATCCGCGATGCGAAAGGAACCGTGTTACGGCGTTGGAGTTCGAGCCAGCACGTGACGGCGCCGAATCCGCAGAAGGTCGATATCCCCGCCTACTGGCTGCGCGCGATGCCGCTCCCGGGAGTCTCGCTCGGAACGCATCGGTTTGCATGGGATCTCCGCGCCGGTAGCCCGGGTGGGCCGTTGGTGCCGCCGGGTACCTACCGCGTGGTGCTGAAGGTCGACGGCAAGACCTACGCCCGCAATGCGACCTTGCTGCGCGATCCGCGCACGCATACCAGCAATGCGGAACTGCGCGCGCAGTTTGCGTTCGCGCAGCGGCTCGACGCAACGATCCATCGCATCCGCGTCGCGCAATATGCGGCGCAGCGCCTCCTCGACGGCGGCAAACTAAGCGCTGCTTCCAAGCACGAGTTGTTGACGAAGGTCATCGGCGTTCCGCCGACATCGAGCCCCGACGACTCGATTGGGAAAGCCTCGCTCGATTTCTCGAGCCTTGGGTACTTAGCCAACGCATACGGCGCGCTTGCATCGGCGGTCGGATCGGGGCAAGGGACGTTCGCGGAGGCGCCGCGGAACGCGACCGACCCCGGCGTAACCGCGACCATGCAGACGGCAAAACGCAAACTCGATGCGATTCTTGCCAAGACATTGGCGCGACTCGCATCGCTCGAACGGGGGCACTAGGGCCGCGCCGTCATTCCGGAGCTGTCGGCACCGCATGTATGCGGCGGGGCCGACAGCTCCGATTGCGCTTACGGTGCGCTATACCAGGCGTCGAGATCGCGCTGGTAGTGCGCGAGCGACTGCGGATTCAGGTAGATCATGTGGCCGACGCGATAGTAGCGGTAGGTGATATTACGCTGTAACGACGGCGGAATACCGAGGTGTTCGAAGGTGTAGAGCGCCGCTTCGTAGGGAGTTGCGAAGTCGTAATATCCCATCGCGACGAAGACCTTCATGCTCGGTTCGTTGGTCATCGCAAACGCAATGTCGGGGGCTACGTTGGTCGGCTGCATGCCGTGGTGCTTCCAATCCCAGCCGCCGCTCTTCGCGATGATGTTATAGACGCTGCTCCGGTAGGGAATCGGCGGATTGTACTTCAGCGTCTCGCGCAAGTATTGGTTGACCGCCGCCGTGAACGGATCGTCGATTGCGGCATCGGTCGGGTCCCACGGCGCCGATGCTTGGTTGCCGTCGATCGTAGTGGTTTCATAGCGTGAATCGAGCCGCCCGACGATTTTTCCGCTGTTGCGCAGCAGTTGGTTCTCGAAGCGACCGTAGGGTATACGTAGATTGGCGTTGAGAATATATTGCAGCGAGAGCCCCGTGTATTCGTGGATCTTATCGGCGATCGCCATGCGTTGCGATTGCGGTAATGCATCGCCTTGTGCGAGCGCAGTGAGGTAGGGGCCCATCGTGAAGCGCTCGACGCGCGCGAGGAACGGGCGCAGGTGCGCCGGCCGGTTGGGCACCGCGTGGTGATACCACGCCGTCGCGGCCTCGGTCGGGAAGTAGAGGATGAAGCCCCAATCGCCGCCGCCGACCGCCGCCGGAACGTAGCCGAAATTCACGCTCCAATCGAGATTGAAGTTGAGAATCGAGGACTGAAAGACGACGCCGTTGAGGCCGACGCCGTCCTGCTGAAGGTCGGCGGCGAGGGCTGCGTCGCGCGTGGTGCCGTAGCTTTCGCCGAACAGATATTTCGGCGAGTTCCAGCGTCCGAATTTCCCGATATAATTTTGTACGAATTGCGCGAATGCACGTGCATCCTGATCGACTCCGAAGAACATCTTCGGCTTTCCCGCACCGATGATGCGGCCGAAACCGCTGTCGGGCATATCGATGAAGACCTCGTCGGTCTTATCGAGCAAGGTGTAGCCGTTGGGAACGATGCGATACGGCGGCGGGCCGGTGAGCGTCCCGCTGCCCGAGATCACGCGAACCGGTCCGAAAGAGCCCATGTGCAGCCACATCGTCGAGCTGCCCGGACCGCCGTTATAGAAGAACGTGACCGGACGGTTGCTCGGTTGCGCGCCGTCTTTGGTATAGGCGACGTAGAAAACGCGTGCCGTCGGCTGATTCGCTTGGTTGTGCAGCGTAATCGTGCCGGCGCGCGCCGTGTAGTGAATCGTCTGTCCGTGAACCACGACGCTTCCGTGGGTAATCGAATCGGGGAAGCGCGCCGGTACGTGCATCGGCGGCTTTTTCATCGGGGCTTTTGCAGGCGCAGCTTGGCCCGCGATCGGGAGCGAGATCGCAAGCGCGACGGCGCCCGCAAGCAAGCGAGTACTTCTCAAAATTATCCTCCTACAACCTCGTGCGTCGGGCTATGCAACCGATTGGATTTTTGGATCGCTGCGGTAGAACTCGTCGATTGCCCCGGCATACCGAGATTCGACAACGCGCCGTTTCACCTTCATCGAAGGAGAGAGCTCGCCCGATTCGATGCTGAATTCACGCGGGATAATGACCGCCCGTCGTATCTGTTCGAAGCTTCCCAAATCGGCGGTGCGCTTCCGCACCTCGGCGGCATAGAATGCCTGGACGTCCTCGCGTTTTGCGAGCTCGTCGACGGTCGCGTCGGCGGGGAGCGCTATTTCGGCGCGCAAATTCTCCCAGTTGGGGCAAACGAGCGCACCCGGGTAGGGGCGGCCGTCACCGAAGACCATCGCTTGCGCCACGAACATCGAGCGTTTGATCGCGCTCTCGACGCGTGCCGGCGCGACGAATTTTCCGGTCGCGGTTTTGAAGACTTCTTTTTTTCGATCGGTAATGGTGAGATAGCCGTTCTCGTCGACTTCGCCGATATCGCCGGTGTGAAACCATCCGCCGGAGAGCACGGCTTGCGTCGCTTCGGGCTCGCGATAGTAACCCAACATCACGTGCCGTCCGCGCGTGAGAATCTCCCCGTCGGAAGCGATGCTCACCTCGACGCCGGGGATCACCGCGCCGACGCTTCCGTATTTGTTCTTCTCCGGATAATTCACGGCGACGACCGGAGAGGTTTCGGTGAGGCCGTAGCCCTGCATGATCGGCATGCCGAGCCCGAGATAGGTCATCGCGACATCGACGTGGAGCGCCGCGCTGCCGCTACTAAAGAATTTCATCGCATCTAATCCGAGGCGAGCGCGCACTTTGTCGAGCACCAATCGCTTTGCGATCGCATATTGCGCGGAGAGCAGCGGATTGGCGCCGCCGAACGTCTTCGCGCGCGCCCAGTGCCGCGCGGTGCGCAGCGCCCAGGGAACCAGGCGTGCCTGAAGGCCGCCGGCGCGCAGGGCATTTCCGTTGATGCCGGCGAGGACGCGGTCGAAGATTCGCGGCACGCAGGTCATGTAATTCGGCCGTGCATAGAGGAGATCGGGGATGAGTTCATTCGCGTCGTGGCAGATAAAGTAGGTCGGTTTCGCAAGAAAATAAATGAACATCATCGTCTGTTCGTAGATATGCGAAAACGGCAAAACCGAAAGTACGCGATCTTGCGGCGTCAGGACGGCAAAAGCCCCGTAGAGCGAAGATTTCGCATCGAAGGCGATGTTGTCGTGCGAGAGCATCACGCCCTTGGGGTTGCCGGTGGTGCCGCTGGTGTAGATGAGGATCGCCAGATCGTCCGGGGCAAGCGAGGCGTAATACGGCGTCGGCAGCGAGGGATCGGCGGCGCGTGCGCGCGCGCCATCGCTCTCGAAGGCGGCGAGTGCAAACGGGCCCTTCGACTCAAAGACGATGGAACGCGGCAGGACGGGAATTGCAGCGCTCAAGGTTCGCAGCGTCGTTTCGGTATCGACGATCAGCAACTTCGCTTCGGAGTGCTTCAGGATGTAGGCGGTAATATCGCCTGCCTGCGTCGGGTAGATCGGGACGACGATGCATCCACTCATGAGGATGCCGAAACTCGTTGCGATCCAATCGACCGAATTATGACCGATCAGCGCGACGCGGTCACCGCCTTGCAGCCCCGCGGCGCGAATCGCGCACGCGATATTTTTCGCTCGTTCGAGCAACTCGGTACTCGATATATCGACCCACGCGTCGCCGCGTCGTTCGGCGAGTGCGCGGTCGCGGGGCTCCGAAAGCACGCGCGTAATGAGCTCTGGAAGCGTCTCGCGCTCCGACATCCAATCGATCATCGTAGAGAAGTTTTTGCCCGCTCCGGCGTCTCTGACCTTTCCGCAGCGCCGAAGCTCAGGCTAAACGTGCAGGTACGGCCGCGCCTGCTCGAGGCGGGAGGGGCTCATCCCGGCGACATCGAGGAGTTGGTCGAGCGCATCGAAGGGGCCGTCGCGGCGCCGCACGGCGATGATGCGCTCGGCGAGGATCGGCCCGATCCCCGGCACCTCGGCGAGCGTTGCCGCACCGGCGCCGTTGAGGTCGACACGGCGGCCGAGGAGGGAGGCCCCTTTCTTCGCGCGCTTGCTTTTCGCCGTGTGCGGGACGCGCAGCGTGCTGCGGCGCCGGGCCGGAGCCCCGATCTTCGGGACGAGTACCTCCTCGCCGTCGACGAGCGGGGCGGCGAGGTCGACGCGGTCGAGGTCGGCACCGGGTCGCGCGCCCCCGGCTGCGGCGAGCGCCGCCTCCGCGCGCTGCCCCGGGGGAAAGCGGTAGAGCCCCGGGTGCGCGACCGCACCGGCGACGTCGACGAGCAGCGTTGCGGGCGGCGGCGCGCTTCGGTGTTTCGCCTTCCCCGGCGCTCCGTGCCGTGCCCCGGCGTGAAGCGACGAGGCCGGCGCGACGACGAGCGGAGCCGGAGCGGGGTGGAAGGCGAGCAGCGCGATCAGCAGCGCGGCGGCGGGCAGGGCGAGCCAACGTTTCATGCCGATCCTTCACGCGGATGCGCGCGCCGGAAAGCAGGCTGCGACCCCTGCGGTGGGCGGGCTTGCTTCGGTTGCGTATGCTATGCAGATGGCCGCAGCATACGATTTCCAGGATATCGAGCAGCGCTGGCGCGAGCGTTGGGAGCGCGACGGGCTCGCCGCGGCACGCCCCGATGCAACGCGCGAGAAGTATTACGTGCTCGAGATGCTGCCGTATCCTTCCGGCGATCTGCACGTCGGGCATGCAAAAAATTACACGATCGGCGACGCGATCGCGCGCTCGATGCGCATGTTGGGATATAACGTCCTGCACCCGATGGGTTGGGATGCCTTCGGTCTTCCTGCGGAAAATGCCGCGATTCAGCGCGGCATCGCTCCGGCGACGTGGACGCTCTCCAACATCGCCAACATGCAACGCCAAATACGGTTGATGGGCACGAGCTACGATTGGTCGCGCGAGATCGCTACGTGTACGCCGGAATATTATCGATGGAATCAATGGCTCTTCTTACGGTTGTACGAACGCGGGCTCGCTTATAAGCGCGAAGCCCCGGTGAATTGGTGCCCGAAAGACGCAACGGTGCTCGCCAACGAACAGGTAATCGACGGTTGCTGTTGGCGCTGTAATACGCCGGTGCAACGGCGCAATCTCTCGCAATGGTTCTTGCGGATTACCGAGTACGCCGAACGGCTGCTCGAAGGGCTCGACGGGCTCGACGGATGGCCCGAACGAACGCGCACGATGCAGCGCAATTGGATCGGCAAGAGTGAAGGCGCGCAATTTTCTTTTGCGATCGAGGGCGCGACCGAATCGATCGAGGTTTTCACGACGCGCGTCGATACCGTATTCGGCGTGACGTTCCTCGCGCTTGCACCCGAACACCCCACGGTGGCGCGGATCAAAGAGCTCATCGCTCCGGAGCGCGCCGCGGAGATCGATCGCTTTACGGAGAGCCTGCGTTCGAAATCCGAGCTCGAACGGACGAGTTTAATGGAGAAGCAAGGGCTCTTCACCGGCGCGTATGCGGTGCATCCCCTCTCCGGAGCGCGCGTGCCGATCTGGGTGACCAACTACGTGCTCGCCGAATACGGCACCGGTGCGGTGATGGGCGTTCCCGCGCACGACGAACGCGATTTCGATTTCGCGCGCAAACACGGACTCGCGATCGTGCGGGTCGTCGTTCCGAACGATAGCGCGCTTCCTGCCGATGCGCCGATCGAGGCAGCATTCGTCGATGACGGTGCGCTCGTTGCAAGCGGTGCATTTACCGGTATGGCGAGCGCCGAGGCGCGCCGCGCGATAGCGGCGGAGTTGCAGCGGCTCGGCATCGGCAAAGCGACCACCACCTATCGGCTTCGCGATTGGTTGGTCTCGCGGCAACGTTATTGGGGTACGCCGATTCCGATTCTCTATTGCGGAGATTGCGGCGAGGTTCCCGTCCCCGATGAGCAGTTGCCGATTCTGTTGCCTCCCGACGCGCCGATTACCGGCGAAGGATCGCCGTTGGCGCGGATGCCGTCCTTTATCGAAACGACCTGTCCGAAATGCGGCGGGCCGGCGCGACGCGAGAGCGACACGATGGATACGTTCTTCGAATCGTCGTGGTACTATCTGCGCTATCTCGATCCGCGGAACGAAACCGCACCGTGGGCGCGCGAGGCCGCAGACGCGTGGATGAACGTCGACCAATATATCGGCGGCTCCGAGCATGCGGTGTTGCACCTTCTGTACTCGCGCTTTTTCTATAAGTTCTTTCACGACTGCGGCTGGGTAAGCGGCGCCGACGAACCGTTTGCGCGGCTCTTCCACCAGGGAATGCTGCTCGCCAACGGCGAGAAGATGTCGAAATCACGCGGGAATGTCGTCGGTATCGACGAGACCGCAAAGACGAACGGCGTCGACGCGATGCGGTTGTTCTTGCTCTATGTGACGCCGCCCGAAGACACCAGCGAATGGACCGACGACGGCATCAACGGTCGCGTCCGCTTCGTCAACCGCGTTTGGCGCGCATGCGAACCGCTCGCCGCGCGCGCGCGCAGCGTCGACGTACGCGCGTTGCCGCCCTGCGCGACGCCGGAGGAGAAGGCGTTGGTGCGGGCGGTTCACCTCGCGGCACGCTCGCTCGTCGAAGAGACGCTCTCGCGACGCTTTCACTACAACACGACGATCGCACGACTCGACGAGACGATTAATGCGCTGACGGCGGCAGTGAATTCTGCGCCTGATTCGGCGGCGACGCTCTATGCGGTGCATGCAGTGCCGCTCTTACTCGCACCGTTCGCGCCGCATATCGCCGACGAGCTCTGGTCGCGTTACGGCTACGAGCGCTCCGTCCATCTCGAAGCTGCGCTCGCGCCGCAGGAAGCAGCGCTCGCGCTCGACGAGATCACGCTGGTGGTGCAGGTCAACGGCAAGGTGCGCGCGCGCATCGCTTGCGCGCCGTCAATTGCGGAGAGCGAAGCCTTCGCGCTCGCGCAAGCGGAGCCCGCCGTCCGGGCGTATCTCGACGGCAAGGAGATCCGCAAGCGCTTCTACGTTCCGGGGAAACTCGTCAACTTCGTCGTCGGCTAGCGCGTGCGCCGATAACACGGGCGAAGCGCCCCTTGCGAAACATTAAGGCGCGATCAAAAAAAAGGGGGGGGGGAGTGAGAATGTGAAAAAGCGCTCGAAATAGCATCGTTTTTTTGGAGGGCACCTTGCAACGCAACCACCAAATGAATTCTCGACGTAATTTTATTTTTGGATGCGCCGCTGCTGGAGGATTGGGAGTTCTGGCGGCTTGCGGGGGCGGAAAATCCTCGCCGCCGATGGACTATGTTCCGAACGGTACGGTGCTACCTGGTGAACAGAATCTCTTCAGGTTGATGCGGAGGACGGGTGTCGCCGCGATCGACCAAGGGACGACCTTTGTGGTTCTCCCCGAATTTCGTTCGATCATCGTTCCCTCACGCAGCAGCGGTAATGAAACCACGTGCGGACAGACGCCGGAGTCGGTGGGAACGCCAACCGATAGGCGCGTTGCCGCGGTGTGCAGTTCGCCCGCGCCTACCCCGTCGCCCCTTTCAGTCATCGCGATCGTCCCATCAGTGGGGCCATTTAACGAGGGGATCATTAGCAGTGGCGGTTCAGCGGGATTCTTTACGCTCGTATCTACGCTTTATGGACCAGGCGTCACCAATACAGGTCCCACCATCACTGGAACAGGCGTGAAGCCGAGTCCCGCTCCGAACTGCACGGTGGAGGCGTTCGCGACGGTCTTCTCAGGAGTCGCGTCCGTGGCTCAAGGAATTCTCGCTAGCCCGGTATTTTCGATGATATCAAAAGCAGCTGCAAAAAACTTGCTGAATAACCCAATAACGTTCGCGTCGATTGGTGAGTTTTTTGCTCTTGTTTTCGGAACGTTGTTATCGCCCGAGTGGGCTGCTCTTCTCGCGCTCTTGGCAGCTGCCGGACTGAGTCTCCTCACCATTTACGAACTCATAAAATGCACTTCTGGCCACTCATAATTAGAGACGCATTATGAGCCATCCGCACGCCCTGGAGTCAATTTTTTCCTCGGTTCTTTTGATTGCTTGTTTTCTTCAGCTTATACTTGCCGCGCGCTTTCAACCAAAGGACCCACGAAAATCAATTCATGTCATTACATCGATATGGTGCGCACAAATGACCGTGACAGTTTTTTATGTCCTTCCACACTTACAAACCAACAGCCACTCACTTAGCCCTAGTGGCGTTACGTTCGTCGCATTAGAAACTATTTTTGCGATCTTTTACTTGTTTTTTCTCGGCAACTACCTTAGGGGCAGCCGTCTGCATAAGCCGAGATAATGATTTCAAGAATCGCATTTGCCGCACTCTGTCTGCTGTTGTTTTTGGGCGTTGTGCTTGCTATCGTAGGAAAAAGCAATCGATATTTTTTTGGAACATACGGTAGTACCGCAGAAAAACATCGCGATTTATTCTTCCTGGTTGTGTACATCGCGATTATTTTGTTTGGAGCGATAACGATAACGACACATGCTTACGGGCTAGTATTCTGGTCATTCGTCGTGTTTTGCGCGTTCGCTGTTCTTGTGTATCGTAGCATCCAACGGGAGTTCTAGAATTTTTTGTTTCCGTTTCAATACGCTCATCCGGATGACGCTCACGGTCACGCCAAACGTGGATTCTTGTCACGCTGAGTACGCCGCTTGCAGCGGCTACTCGGGATAACAAAGCACCCCTACTCGGGATGACAGGGCTTTCTCGCTACTCTGAGGTGACCGTGCCGCCAGGCACTCGAGCGCTACAGCGCTGAGAAGTACTCGTACGTCTCGCGCATGCCGTCGCGAAGTTGCGTCTGCGCGGCCCACTGCAGCACTTCGCGCGCGAGCGCGGGATCGTAGCCGATATCGCGCGCATCGCCGGCGCGCCGTTCGGCACGCATAATCGGCGCTTCGAAGCCGCTGATATCGACGAGCGCGTGGTAGATATCGTTGACGCTGGTGCGCGCGCCCGTGCCGATAACGAAACATTCGCCGGAGCCGCGCTCGAGCGCGGCGAGATTGGCGCGAGCGACATCTTTTACGTAGACGTAATCGCGTGTCTGTTCGCCGTCCCAATCGATGCGCACGCCTTCGTGCTTGAGAAAGCGGCCGATGAAGATCGCGATGACGCCCGCTTCGCCGTTGGGATCCTGGCGCGGCCCGTAGACGTTGCCGTATCGTAGCGCGGTGAAATCGAGTCCCTTCTCGGCGCGGTAGAAGCGTAGGTAGTGTTCGGTAACCATCTTCGTGATGCCGTACGGAGAGACGGGGCGTTGCGGCGAGCTTTCGACGACGGGCACGCGCTCCGGGTTGCCGTAGGTTGCGGCGCTCGATGCGAAGATGACTTTCTTGACGCCGGTCTTTACCGCCGCCTCGAGCACGTTGAGCATGCCGATGACGTTCACATCGGCATCGTAGCGAGGCTCGCGCGCCGAGATCGCGACGGAATGCTGCGCCGCGTGATGGCTCACGACATCGGGCTGAAATTCGGCGAAGATGCGCGCGACGTTCTCGTCGCGGATATCCATATGCACGAACGCGGCTTTCTCGGGGAGGTTCGCGCGCCGCCCGCCGCCATGCTCCCAAAGCGAATCGAGCGCGAGCACTTCGTGCCCCGCCGCGATATATGCATCGGCGATATGCGAGCCGATGAATCCGGCGCCGCCGGTGATAAGTACGCGCATGCTATCCTCTTTCCGTATTCTACGCTCTTGCCAGGCGTCGCGTTCGACGCAGAGGAACCTGAGGATGCAACGCCTCAGCCTTCCCGCGATCGCCGGCGCCTTTGCGTGCGGAGCGGCTCTCTTCGAACCGATCCCCGCCGATGCGCGAGCGACCGTCATCGCAGCCGCGAGCGTCGCCTTCTTTTTTCTATGGCGGCGTGGAACGCGGCCGGGCCTCTTTCTCAGCCTCACGGCGATCGCCCTGGTCGCCGGTCTCGACGCGCGCCTGCAGGGCGCGTTCGATCGGCCGCTGGCGGTCGCGCGCACGGCGCGCTACGAAGCGGTCGCCGGAAGCGCGGTCGCATTGCCCGGCGGCGGCTGTCGCACCGCGCTTGCGCTGACGAATGCCCCGCGCGTCGAAGCGGTGCTGCGGCACTGCGTGCCCGAGGGCAGCACCCTGCTGCTGCGCGGCCGTTTGGAAGCCTTCGATGCCCCACGCAACCGCGGCGATCCCGATCTACGCGCGATCGAAGCCGAGCGTGGTTTCGTCGGCCAACTCGCGCACGCCGAAATTCTCGCCGTCCGTCGCACGCCGCCGCAGCTCTCGTTGTTTGCGCGCGTGCACCGCTGGGCATCGGCGCGTCTGCGAACCTCTTTCTCGCCGCTCGATGTCGCGTTGCTTTCGGGGGAGCTCTGGGGAACGCGCGACGGGATTCCCGCCGAGGTGCGCGCGGAATTTACCCGCACCGGAACGGTACACGTGCTGGTGACCGCGGGCCTCCATCTCGGCGTCGTTCTCGCGATTGCGCTTGCACTGTTGCGTGCGTTCCCGTTGCCGCGCATCGTCGTTGCGGCGCTCGCGCTCGTGGTGCTCTGGAGCTTTGCGCTCTTTGCCGGCGCCCATCTGCCGACCGAGCGCGCGGCGATGATGGCGACCTTTGCGCTGCTCGCGTACGCCTTCGGGCGCAGCGCGCTTTCGCTGGACGCATATGCGGCGGCGATGCTGACGATCGTCGCGTTGCAGCCCGCGAGCATCGCGAGTGCTTCGTTCGCGCTTTCGTTTTCGTGCGTCGGTGCGATTATCGCCTGCGCTCCGGCGATCGAACCGTTGCTGGAACGCATGGCTTTCCCGCGGATCGCCCGCGAGGCGCTGTTGCTGACCATCGCGACACAACTCGGAACCTGGCCGGTTAGCGCCGCGGTCTTTCTGCAGTTTGCACCCTACGCATTGCTCGCCAATCTCGCCGTCGTGCCCAGCGTCGGCGCGACGATGCTCTGCGGGGCGCTGACGTTGCTTGCAACGCCGATGCCGGCGATCGCGGCGGGGCTCGCAAACCTCACCGCGTGGTTGCTCGCGTGGCAACTTGCAGCGGTGCATTTCTTTGCCTCGCTTCCGGCGGCAAGCATCGCGATGACGCCCGCACCGATTCCCTGCATCGCCGCCTACGACGTCGGGCTGCTGCTCGCACTCCACGCGTTGCGTAGTCGTAACCTGCGCGCTGCATGCGTGGCGTTCGCCGCGGCGTGCTGGTTCGTGCTCGCTCCGCCGCAGGGCATCGATACGCGTTTGCGCGTGTGGGCGATCGATGTCGGACAGGGTGAAGCGCTCTTGATCCGCACGCCGGGCGGGCATGCATTCGTCGTCGATGCCGGTGGAAAGATGGAGCGCGGAAACGATCCCAACGCCCTCGCCGCCGCGGAGCGCGTCGGCGAACGCACGGTGCTGCCGTTTCTCTTACGACGTGGCATCCACGCGCTCGATTTCGCGATGCTCTCGCACGCGCACGGCGATCATGCCGGCGGCATCGCTCCGTTGCTGCGCGCGCTACGCGTCGGTGCGCTCGTCGATCCGGGCGAGCGCTATAGCGGCCCGGCCTATCTCGATGCTCTTCGTGTTGCGCGCCGACGCAGTATTCCGATCGTACGACCGCATGCCGATACGCGATGGCGATTCGACGACGGAACGAGCCTGCGGTTCATCGGGCCGATGCTGCCGCACCTCGCCGACGGAAAGAATCGCGTCAACGATAACTCGTTGGCGTTCGTGCTGCGCTACCGCAGGTTCAGCATGCTTTTTACCGGCGATGCAACGGCGACGATGGAGCGTTGGTGGATGCGCGAAGGCGTCGATCTCCACGTCACGGTGCTGAAAGTCGGGCATCACGGCAGCCGCTTCGCTTCGTCCTCGGCGTTTCTCGCGATGGTGCGCCCGCGCATCGCGCTCATCTCGGTCGGGCGCGACAACCGCTACGGGCAGCCCGCCCCGGCGACGCTCGCTCGCCTGCATGCAATCGGTGCGCGGGTCTTTCGTACCGATCGCGACGGCGAGATCGCCCTTAGCACCGACGGCACGCGGATTTGGGTGCGGAGAACTCTCCCTCCAAGCGCCGCCGCAACTTCCAGTGGTCGCGAATGATCTTCATCGCATGGTCGATTGCGGGCGCATCGCTTTTTGGTAGGACGGCATCAAGATAGCGCTGCCATTGGGCGGGGGTGCGGGCGACCCAGGGGCCGCGAGCAATCCCATCGGCAAAGCTCTTGCCGCGTTTAGCCGCTGGTATCGCTTGCAATACTTCGTTGGTCTTGCGGACGAGGTAGGCCGAAATCAAGTGTGGATGCTTCCGGCCGAAGCGCCAAAGCACCGATGGATAGTCCACGTGTTTCAGTCGGAGGGCATGGATAATCGCCAGTATTTCGTGAGGGTCACGCGCACCGAAGAGAAACGGCGCCGGATCGTTGATGCCGTTGTTGTCGGGGACATGTGCCAGTGCCCATTGAAAATCAGCGGGCGTTCCCGCAGAAGCAGCATATGTGACCGTCCACCAGTCCGCTTGCGTGTTGAAAATAATCGGCTGCTTCGGCGCGTGCTCGTGTCTCCAAATCCGTAGTAGCGGTAGCGCGATGCTTTTCTTGGGCGCGTATGCAAGGGGATCGTATAGCTCGGAGAGTTCTTGGATCGCGAGCGGCCCCTTCGGAGTCCTCTCGCTCTTTACAAATGGGAGCAGCGCTGCATTCATCTCGGCGGTGAAAACACGTTCGTACGGCGTTCCAACCAGTGCCGTCGCCGCGCCCTGCAAATCCCACGTAACATCGCGAAGAAACGCCTGACCGACAGCGTACCCGGGATCGATGCGCACGGCGGCGAGCAATTGCGGCATCGTTGCTAACCCGCTTGCGTAAAGCGCAGCGGTATCGCGCAAGATGCGCGTACGATCGATCGGTGCCGCCGACGGCGCATGCGCGACGGCGTCGAGCACGGAGAGTGGGAGCAAAGTCGGATAGGGCGGCCGCAATCCGGCATCGATCGTGAACGGCTCGTCGCACGTTCCCATCGAGGCGGTCGTCGAACGGGTATCGAGCAACAGCCAGTGCGCGACACCAGCATAGGTGACCGAGATCGGCAGCGACCAACGCGCGCCCGGCGAACTGCGAAAATAGCCGTTTACGAGCGGCGTTTGCGCGAACGTTATCCGCCGCGTCCCCGCAACGCAGGACACGTGAAGCTCGAGCGCGGGTGCGCCGGGTTGATTCATCCACGAAGCGCCGTAACGGCGAGCCTGTGGGGTACGAAATGCGTGCCAGAAGTCGGCATCGGTAGCGGTGTGCCAGGCGTGTGCGATGAGAAAACGATGGACCGCCGCCTTCATTCGCGCCGCACCGATGTATGCTTCCCATTGCGTGAGGACGGCGACACCGGTGTCCGTCGCGCCGGCCATCATACGTTTGAAAGCCGATGGATCTCGATCGTCGACGGAACGATCGTGCAGCGCGTCGAGCGAGCCCCAGAGACTCATCGCGTTCCACGACCAGTCGTCGTCTTGAGGGATCGCCGCGAACTCCGGGTGAAAGCGTTGTTCTGCTTTTTGCGTCGCCCACGACGAGAGCCCCTGCGTCAACCAGGCGTCGTTCCAGGAACGGATGCCGACGAGGCCGCCAAACCACTGTTGAGAGATCGGCTGCGCGACATAATCGAAAGCGGTCTGCTTGTCGGCAAGGCCCCCGTTGGATTGTTTTCCGGAGACGTCGGACTCGGTATAAATCGTAATCGCGCCGAGCCCTTCCTCGACATCGTTGAGAACGCCGGCCGCAACGACGATGTCGAGCTTCGGCATTGGGTATCGAACGCCGAAGAGGTGAGAGTAAAACGTGAGTGATTGCTCCGCGGTATGCAGCACGGTTGCGGCAATCTTTTCTGCCCCCGGCGCAACATAAACCGCTACCGGAACCCCCGCTGCGTGTCCGCGCACGGTAATAAAACGTCCCATGTCAAGCGTAAAAAGGTAGGTCGGTATCGGCGGCGTCCACGCGAAGGTAAACATGCTGTTCGTCGGATTTCCTCGCACCGGCGCGTGGCTCTGCAGCGGAGCGTTCGATACGACCCGCCAGTCGCTGGGGGCGATGACGCGCAGCCGGAAGCGCGCGTGGAATCGCGGCTCGTCGAAGCACGGGAAGAGCGTGCGCGCGGTGGACGGTTCGAAAAGCGTGACAAAATTCGGTGTGTTTTTCCGCGTGAAACCATCGGGCCAAAGGCCGTTGGCATCCCGTAATATCCGCCCGATGAAATGCAGCGTGAGGATGTGTTTGCCGGGAGCGATGACGGCTCCGGTAGCAAAAGCCATCTGCTGTGCGATCGGGTACTTTGTCGTCGTCGCTGCTTTGCCGTCGATGGTTGCATGGAGAATGACGATCCGTGAGAACGCGTTGAGTACGATTGCGCGCGTCGGTCGATGCACGACGACATCGATGCGCTCGCTGCCTACCGCGGTTCCGCCTCGACTGCTGATTTTTGGAGGACCGATGAGAATATCGTAAGAGATCGGTACGACGTTGCCGCTCAGGTGCGGCGTGCGTTCAGGTTTCGGCGAGGGTTTCGGCGAGGGCGCGGCAGCAAGGAAAAGCACGGCGCCGAGCAGCGAGAAAAGAGCGAAGGGTAGACGCATGCGTGCGCCCGTTCGCGCGAGCATGCATCGTTCCTGGGACGTTAAGAGCGTTCGCCCTCGAACGCGCTCCTTAGACGTGCCGTTCGACGAAGACCGCCATGCGGCGGCCGCTCTCACCGTTGAGCGGGGCGACGATGACGCGGAATCCGCTGACGACGGCGGCGTTGGAGCCCGCGGTGCGGGTGGCGCGCCAGTTCGAGGTCATCGCGCGGACCGCCCGGTCGATGGGGCCGGGGAGCGCATCGGCGGCGGCATCATCGCCGTAGAGCGAGCCGAAGGGATCGACGGCATTCGCAGGCCCGGCCATCACCACTCGATAGTCGTCGTCGAGGACGAAGCAGTAGGGAATCTCGGGTTGCCCGCCGGCTGCGGTAAGTGTAGGGTTGCTCGGTTGAACAGCCTCGGTGGCGAGTGCGTACATGCTGAAATCCTCCATGCCCCTACGATAGCCCCCAACGCCGTGCCCGCGCCTCCGGGAAAACCCCTGGTTTTTCGCGTATCGCTCCCCCGTGGGAACGCTGATCGGACGCACGAAGGAACTCGACCGCATCGCGAGCCTCCTCGAGGAGGCCGAGCACCTACGGGTGGCGCGGGTGTTGCGCCTCGTCGGAAGCTCCGGGATCGGCAAGAGTACCCTCGGCGCGGCGATCGTCGAGCGCGCGCGCGACGCGGGCTGGCTCGCGCTGCTCGAACCGGCGCATCGCATTCAGGCGCGTTTGCCGATGGCCGCCGCGCGACGGATCGGCGAGGGAATTCTGGGTGCGCTCGGCGAGCGTGGCGCGCTTTTTGCCGCCGGACTTCCCAGCGATTTTACGACCGAGCGGGACGGCGCGAAGACCGAAGAGGCGCTCTATCGGCTCGTCGAAGCGGTGCTACTCGATTATCCGCTGCTCCTTGCCGTCGACGACATGCAGTGGTGCGATCCCGAATCGCTCTCCCTCCTGCTGCGTCTGATCGAGCGTTTTGCGGACCAACGCTTTGCGTTGCTCTCCATCGAGCGGCTCGACGAGCCGGGCTGGGAGGGGCTCGCGCAGAGTGACGCATCGGTGCTGCTCGACGTGCTCGCCGAGCCCGAAGCGCGTGCGCTCGCGCGCGCGCTGTTGCCGGGCGCAAGCGACGAAGCGATCGCGCGCGTTGTCGAGGTCGCTGCGGGGCGCGCGATCGATATCGTTGCCATCGCCGAATCGATTGCGGCGGCGGGGAGCGAGGATGCCGCGAGCGTTACCGTCGGGTTGCGTGCAGTCGTCGCGCGCGATCTCGCGCTCGCGCCGCCGGAACGCCGCGAGTTCTTGCGGATACTCGCGTTGATGGAGGAACCGATACCGCTCGCGCTGCTTCGGCAGTTGTGGAGCGAGGAGCGTTTTTTGCCGCTGTTACAAGCGAGTTCGGGGCGCTACCTCGTCGCGACTTCCGCCGGCCTCGCCTTTCGGCACGCCGCGTTCGCCCAGGCGATTCGCGAGACGATTCCGATCGACGTTCCCTATCGGCGCCGCATCATTGCGGCGATTGCGAAGCTCGCCGCACCGACGAGCGGCGATCTCGAGCAGGCGATCGCACAGGCGCGTGCCTGCGGCGACACCGCGCTGGAACGCGAGTACCTTCAGCGTCTCGCTGCTATTGCAGAAGCGGCGCGCGACTTCGCACTCCAAGCGAGTGCACTCGAACGCTTACTGCCGCTGATCGAATCCGACGAGGATGCCTTCTTCGCGACGAGCACGACGCTATCGATGCTGTACAATGGCGCCGGCGACGAACGGAAGAGCCTGCAGACCTCAAGCGACGCGCTCGCGCGAATCGAACACCCGTCTCGCGATCCGCGGGCCGCGCAACTTATCGCCTCTTTGCTATTCTCTACTTTGCATACGGGAGCGCGCGAGCACTTCGACGAGCTCTGCGCGCGCTACGGCGAGCCGCACGCCCATCACGACGTGCGGGCTGGGCTGGCAATCGCGCGTATGGCGGCTGCCGTTGGGGAATTCGACGAAGAAGCGTACCTCCGCGCGCGAGCGCTGCTCCCTGAGGAGGTGCTCGCATCCCCGATTATGGTAGCGCGCTTAACGGCCCTCGACACGGCGATGGTTGATCGTGGCGGCGGTACCCCGATATCGCTCCCCGCGCTGAACGTCGACGGTAGCGGCGCTCCGCCCGCCGCCGCAGCTATGTCGATGAACGTAGGCTTCTTGCGGGGAATCTATGCCGACGGCGTCAAGGGCATGCTCGATGTGCCCCAGGCGTTAATCGGAACATTCCCCGCTCTCTGCGCGCGATCGCTCGCCGAAATTGCGGTGGGGCAGTGCGACGACGCGATCGCGCAGATCCACGATTCACTGCTTGCCATAGCAAGTACCTACGCCGGACGCGCGCTTGTCGGGCTCGCTGCCAGCGCGGCGGCGATCGGCGAATGCACGTTGCCGCGCCGATTGGAGGCGATCGTCGAGAGCGAAGGCGTTCGTTTTCTCAGCGAGGAGCGGAATTTTACCTTCGTCCCGATTGCCTGCGCCTTTGCCGCGCTCAACGCCTCGAAGCAGCACGAGCGTGCCCGGGCGCTGCTCGAACGGGCGATCGCGGCGATGGAGCGACGCCCGCTCCCGCTCGATCTCTTTCCGATTCCGGTAGTCGCGAGCATCGCCGCGCAACGGCTCGGCGATGCGGAACTCCTCGAACGCCTCGCTTCCGGTTCTCTGCGGGTGGATCGGCAGCGCTGGTCGCAGGCGATGGCGCAATTGGCGCGGCTCCACGCAGCGCAGGTACTTCGGCGCCGGGTTGTTGACGGCGAGCGCGTAGCATTGATTGAGGAATTGAGTGCGATCGGCGCTCCGTTCTTTGCCGCGCACCTGCTCGGTGGTACGGAGCGGGGAAATGCATCCGCCGGCGGACTCAAATCGCTTTCGCGCCGCGAGCGCGAGATCGCGGCGCTCGTCGCGGAGGGATTGAGTAACCGCGCGATCGCCGAGCGCTTAGTGCTGAGCGAGCGCACCGTGGAAGGGCATATCGCGAACGCCTTCGGGAAGACGGCGGCGAGCTCGCGCGCGCAGCTCGCCGCCTGGTACGTCCGTTCGTTTAGTGCTGCATAAGTACTATAAACCCGACGGTCTTGGGAGTGCCGGCGTTCGCCGCCTGAATCTCCGCGACCATCCCCGATAAGTGCGCATCGACGTGATGCGCCATCGCATGGAGATCGTCGGCGGTCGGCACCTGTGCGAGGCCGAGCGTCCGCGCAACGAGCGCACCGATCGCCGCGGTATCGTCTTTCGCGATCTTCATCCATTCGTCGAAGAGTGCGGGTGTGGTTTGGAGCGCGTGCAGAAAGCCGGCAGCGACGGCGCGGCGAGCTACGTCATTCATCTCGTGTCGATCCTTTCAGGGAACGAGGAAACAATGCAAGTCGTCGACCGCTCGATTCACGAACGGCGACCGCCCCGTCCGTTCTGCGCCTCGAACCGCGTTCCCGCTGCTATCGAACGATCGCGACGAGGCGAAGCGACTCGCGGTACTCGAACGGCCCGTTCGCTGCGGCGGAATGAACGATGCTTCGAAGCTCACCGGTCAATTCATCATCGAGCGAGCCGAGTACGTAACGCCCGGAGATCGCCTTCCAGAGCGTTTCCCCATCGAACGTTGCATGCACCTCGAAATCATCGAAACTGGGCAACGCGGTAAAGCCCGCGCCGACGAGCAAATCGGCGATGCCGAAGCGTTCGAAAAGGGCGCGGTCCCCGATTGCAAACGGCGTAAAATCCGGATAGCGGATTGTAACCTTGTGCGTGAGCGTGCCCAGCAACGTGGTGAGGTTGCTCTGCTGCTTGGGTGGACGCGGAAGCAAAAATGCAAACGTGCCGCCCGGTGCGAGCACGCGATAGACCTCGCGCAGCGCTGCATCGACCTGCGGGATAAGCATGAAGACGAGGTGTGCGGCGACGGCGGCGAAGGCCGCATCGGGAAAGGGCAGCGCAGCAGCCGATGCGAGGCGGAGATCGGCTTCGCAGCCGGCGCGCATCGCGGCAAGTGCGAGCTCGTCGGCGGAGAGATCGATCCCGGCGAGCGCCGCAGCGGGAAGGCGAGCGTGCATCGCGGCGAGCAGTTCGCCGTCGCCGCAGCCGATATCGAGGACGTTCGACGGTTGCGCGCCGGCGATTCGATCGGCGACGACATCGTACGAGGTGCGGCCGTCGTTCGTTCGCAAACCGAGCATGATCTCGCTGGTGATACCCGGCATGCGACGATGGAAAGCATTCAAGTAGGCAGCGATCTGTTCGTTGGTCGGAGCTATGCCATGCAAGATCGCATCCATGAAGGTTCGTTCGCGGTACACTAGGCCACCGCGAAGGGATTGAGGAGTGCGCGCGCACGTTTGCCGAGTACGTTCGTGATCATCGATTGCTCCAATCCGGGCACGATCGCACGCACGACCGAGATCGGAAGATCGGGCGGCGAGAGATCGACTGCGACGACACTGGGGATACCGTATGCGCGCAGCGCCGCGAGCGTTGCACGGAGATCCGTCGCAAGATCCTCGCTGCTGCGGTCGGGAAGATCGGCGAGTGCGATGCGCTCGGCGGGAAGATCGAGGTACCAACGCCCTTTCGGCACCTCGTTCAGGCGTCGTGCGTGATCGCCCATGATGCCTTTGGGTTCGTCGGCGCGCAGCATATCCTCGCGGGCCGCTTGAATATCGACGACGCGGCTTTGCAGCGCCTCGGTAAGCGCGCGCGTGAGCGCATGCGCGGGCGAGAGCGCGCAGCCTAGCCCCATATGCGCCATCGGAATCGCCGCATCGGGTTCGGAGATCGACGCGAGTACGGTGATCGGCAGCGGCGGTTCGTCGAGTGCGAAGGCGTGAACGGTGAGCCCCGCGCCGCGCAGTTCGCCGACCAACCAATCGACGTTGCTCTCACCGACGGGAAGAGCGATCTCGGGCATCAGTGCGCGCTCGGGCGCATCGGGGCCGAGAAAGAACTTCGGCGCAAGCGAGCAGCGGACGTGGGCGAGCGCCCATGCATGTCGTTCGATCAGTTCGCAGAGCGCGTGGTAGATCGCTTCGGTCGGGTTGTTTCCCGATGCGAGCCCGTTCGTGCTCGTCGTCGTGAAGAGTCTCTCTCCGAACCACGGGCACTCCACCATCGCCAGCGGCACCGGAATCGCATCGCCGGAGAGCAGTTCGGTGCCGAGCACGCAATCGACGACGAGATCGCGCGCCTCCGGGCGCAAGCCGCACTCTGCGAGATCGATCCGTTCCGCGACGCGGCGCAGCGATTCGCTGCGCCGTACGAGTGCGGCGCGTGCGCCGATCTGTCGCTCGCTTGCCTCCATCACGGCACTCGCGATCGCGCCTTCGCGGGTGATGCCCTTGCCGTTATAGACGCCGAGCAGATCGGGCGAATGCGGTACGAAGGCGCTGTAGGTGGGGATGCTCGTGCGGTCGAGCAGCGTGGTATCGGCGACGCGCGTGATGCCGTACCGGCGTCGCAACTCGGGAAGCAGCGCGAGCGTCTGCGCGAACGGCACCGCGCGGTCGTAGGTGCCCGGCGCCTTGGGCATCGTTGCTGGCAGAACGATCGGCGAGCTGTCGCGCGGCGCGAGGCTCGCGACGACGCGCGCTGTCGGTGCGCTGCGCTCTTCGCGGCGCCACGGCCGCGCCAACGCGCGCTGCACGCTGCGCAGCGCGAAGCGCGCGTCGTGTCGCTTCAGGTCGCCTTCGCTGCGCGCGATCGCCAGCAAGGTATCGCGCGTGCTCGACGGTGCGTGTGCGACGCACTCCTCCCAGCTGCGCTCCATGTAGTAGATCGCGCGGGATCCGGCGACGAAACGCTGTGCCTCGTCGGGACGCAAGAGCTTGCGGCGCACGGCGAGCCAGGCGACGTAGCGCACGTTGACGAGCGGAACCGTCATCGCTGCGTGCGTCTGCGGGTGGGTGAGCAGCGCGACTTCATCGTCGCCGTCGATGATCTCGGCGGCGTACCAGCGAGCGATCGCACCGAACGTCACGAAGCCGTAGGGCGCGCACTCGACGCCGCGCAACGCGCCCATGCTCGACGCACCGAACATCCGCGCGTGGGCGAGCGCAGCGAAACATTCTTTGGGCGCGGGGGCGAGATCGTGATGGAAGAGGCCGTCGATCAGCAGCACGGCATCGAAGTCGCGTGCCGCGCGTTCGACGTCGCCGCGTGCCGCGGGCGGCAAGTAGGTTGCGCCGGGAATAGCAAAGCGGTCCTCGCTTGGAAGCGAGGGCCCGCAAAAAATCGCGAGCGTTTCACCCATCGTGCCGCCCCGTTGGCGCAAGGAGCGCGCAAACCCTGTTCCTAGACCGGGGCCTCCTCCACGACGCGCTCGATCGCCGTTACGACGCGGTCGAAGCCTTTGCCGCCGGCTTGGAAATGCCGCAATTCGTGATGGCGATTGAAGACGTAGAACGCCGGCACGAACTGATTTTCAAATCGATCGACGAGCGTATGTTCGTTGTCGATCGCGCAGGGCTGCGTTATTTGCATCTCACCGCGTGCATCGGCCTCGACCACGGGGATATCGAGTTCGCTCTCCGAGCGCGGTTGATGGATCGCAACGAATGCGACGCCCAGCGGCGCAAAGCGATCGCGCACGCGCGCGAATGCTTCCGCGCTCTCGTGGCAGAGGTGACAGCTCAGCGACCAAAAGCTGATGACGACAGCTCTCCCGGCGAGTTCGTCGGCGCTCGGTGCGCCGCCGTTGCACCAGGTTGCAACCCCCTCCAACGACGGGAGGGGGCTGCGCATCCGGAGCGCCATTATGCCTTCTGCAACAGGGCTTTGCCGGGCTTCCATTCCGCCGGGCAGAGCCCGCCGGTCTGCAGCGCCTGCAAAACGCGCAAGGTCTCTTCGACGCTGCGGCCGACGTTATCGTCGGTAACGACGGCGTATTTGAGAACGCCTTCGGGATCGATGATGAAGAGCCCGCGCTGCGAGACGCCGCTCTTTTCATCGAGAACGCCGTACGCGCGCGCGACCGACTTCGTGAAATCGGAGACGAGCGGGAATTGCGTGCCGACGATGCCGTTTTTCTCACGCGGCGTATTCAACCACGCCCAGTGGCTGAACACCGAGTCGGTCGAACAGCCGAGAATCTCGCAATCAAACTCTTGAAACTCCGAGGCGCGATCGGAGAGCGCGGTAATCTCCGTCGGGCAGACGAACGTGAAATCGAGCGGATAGAAGAAGAAGACGAGCCATTTGCCCTTATAGTCGCTCAGCGAGATCTCTTTTCCGAGATCTTTTGCACTGGTCGCACCCTTGGTGCTGGCCAATGTAAACTCTGGGGCTGCTTTACCAACCTGAACCATACTCTTGAAAATTCCTTACAGACGAGCGGGGTGGTGAGAGTTTCTGCGGCCGCTCGTGCGGCCACTCGGTATGACGCGTGCTCGTGCCCTCGGGTTGCAGCGAGGCCCCAGCCTCCCCTGCGGTGGCGTCAAGAATATAATGTCGTATATAATCGACGTTATATACTTGACGCCTTAGATAATGTGCGGTATCATCTACCTATGGATACTCCAGAAACGCTTGTCGAGGCGATCCTCTACTTCTCGGACGCACAGCGCGCTCATGACTTCGTGAAGCGCCTCCGTTGGCCTAATGGCGTTGCGTGCCCCCGGATGGGTTGCGGATCGGCCAATGTGCGCGAGATATGCGGCAAGCGCCCTCGTTGGTTTTGCCGCGACTGCAAGCGCGAGTTCACGGCGAAGGTCAACTCGATCTTCGAGGATAGCCCACTCGGGTTTGATAAATGGCTTCCGGCCATGTGGCTGCTTTCGGCTGCCCGGAACGGCATCTCATCGTGCGAGGCCGCCCGCGCCTTACATGTCACCCAAAAGACCGCGTGGTTCATGCTTCACCGTATTCGGCTCGCCATGCAAGACAGGAACTTCGAGAAGCTCGCAGGCGAAGTCGAAGTTGACGAAACCTACGTCGGCCCGAAGGCGCGCTCGATTAACCGTTACGGCGATACCTCAAAAAAAGCCAGAGGCCCGGCATACCGTAAGACCATCGTCATGGGTTTGCGTGAGCGCGGCGGCAAGACCCGGGCCTTCGTCGTCAAGGACACCACAAAGGGAACGCTCTTACCGAAGGTGGTCGACTCTGTGGCTCCCGGCTCGACGGTCTATACCGATTCTCTCGGTTCGTACACCGGGCTTCAGTGCTCCTATCGTCACGAAGTCATTAACCACGCCGAGAAGTACGTCGAAGGTCGCGTGCATACGAACTCCATCGAGAACTTCTGGAGCGTGCTGAAGCGCACGATCGGCGGAACCTATATCGCTCTGCGCCCGCAACACCTTGACCGCTACCTCGACGAGCAAATCTTCCGCTTCAACGAGCGCGAGAACGAGGATGGCCCACGCTTCGCGAAAGCCGTTAAGGGCGCGGACTGCAAGCGGCTGACCTACAGGACGCTTGTACGGCGGAGCTAAATCACCATACCCTACGCACGGACGACGGAGGGATGGATATGCCGCGGGTGGGCAAGAAGAGCATCGCAGGGCGCCTTGGACGACAATCGGGCAATCCGATCATTCCGTCTCCCATTAGTTCGATAATCGCCGCAGAAACGGACCAGGGGCCAGAGATGCGCACGCCGTTGCTACGCCAATGGCGCGAATTAACGGGACGGTTCCCGGTATCGTATTTCGCAAATTTCACGAGAGGCGGGTTGGTACATGATACCGACGCGGACGTGATTCAAGACTTGCTAATGGCCGCGCCTAAGAACTCACCATTGGACCTGATACTGGAGAGCCCCGGTGGTTATCCATTATCCGCCGAACGAATCGTGAAAGTTTGCAAGACGTATAGCTCCAATTTTCGAGTTGTCGTTCCGCAGCGAGCAAAGTCAGCAGCCACGATGATCTCGATGGGGGCACACGGCATCCTCATGGGACCTGCTGCTGAATTGGGACCAATCGATCCGCAATACCCTTACAAGGACCGATACGGCGACACGCAGTTTGCATCTGTGTTTGCGATACTTGAAGGCATCAAGGAGCTTCTTGGAAAGATACAGTCGGCACCGGCTGACGCTCGTATTGAGGGGCTGCTTTCAATGCTCCCGCCGTTCGATCAAGCGGCAGTCGTCGAAATGCGAAGAGCGCAACAACTTGCGGAAGAGTTGGCGATTCAATGGTGTGCCGAAATGCCGAAGCATAGGGGCAAGAAGAAAGCAGCGATCAAAACCGCGATCAAAATATTCTTGGACCCTGAACAAACGTTCTCACATGGTCGCCCAATCGATGCGGGGCGTGCAAAAGTAGCGGGCTTGCCAGTCGCCGTGCTATCAGCGGATACAGACGAATGGAGGCTGCTGCACGCGCTCGCCATGCGCAGCCGACGTAATGTGGCCCGTTACTCTAAGACAATAGAAACATGCGAGGTGAGTTTTTACAGCTAATAGGGGCTGTAGAACTCACCATCGATTGTCCGAACTTCATCGCTCGGAACGTGCCATGTGATCGGAATGTCGGGGGTTCGGCTGCCGCGCGTGCGCTCGTCTCGAATCCACTTCGAGACAATGGAGATAGCGTCCGACTCATCGGCGAGCTTTTTCGCTTCCTGAAAATCCATCGGTCGCTCCGGTGTGGCTGTCGCTGCGGTCCAAGTCATCGGCAATCTTTCCTCCCTTCCATAAAGTGCGATAATACCGCTAAAATGATCGATCCGTTCCTACGTTTACATGAATTTTATTGCGCCGGTTTATCGGCAGTATTACTGCCCCGTTGCTTTTCTTTCGCACAACGTCCCTCGTTTGGCTCGATTTTAGCCTTTCGAGTACGGGAAAGAGAGCCAAGAATCCGCTTCGTGCGCTGGGATTCGGCCTCATGAACCGCAGACTTAGGAACCGAAAAGATGGCCGCCACGAACCGCTCGAACGGCGTGCGCTCTGCGTTCGCCCTTTCTGCTTGGGAGTCCATGTCTGGATCATACCACTTCATGCTAAGGGGTAACATTAAAATGTTGCAGTTGTCCTGCAAGAGCGGCGAGCCTCCCCGGCATCCTTACTCGTCACTCGTCCGCCTCTTGAATCGCTTCGGCTAGGGCTTCCTGGGCATGCCGCAGGCCGTGGCGCAAGAGGATGCTCGCAAAGCGCCCTTTGCCGATCTCTAGCGCTAATCGAAGGCGCTCGAAGCGAGCGTTATCCTCGATGCCTAGCGGCACCGTGAGGCTAATCTCGTTATCTCGTTTCGGCACGGGGGCTCAAAATAGCATCGTTTCTCCAAAAAGTCCATGAAATTACCTGAAAAAGCAGGAAAGTCCCTGAAAATCCATAAAGAGGGACCGCAAGATGACGAGCGAGAAGGCTCGTCCCCCGCAAAAGCAAGAGGCCAGCGCGTCAACGCTGACCCCTTACCGCTAGCCGAAGCTAGCTCTTGCGGTCCGGCTTAGGACCAGGTTTGCCGCACAGCGGACGGATTTTCCCGATCTTATGGTCGAAGAAAAACCCCCACGCTGGGCGGCGATCTGTTATCGGCGCTTCCGCCTTGTCTTTCGACACAACAGACCTCCCTATTCAGGCCACTACCCACCGTAGTGGGCATACGCCCTTTCGAGGCGTAGCGCCCCGGACCGGACGGGAACCCGGCCTCGGAATTCCCCATGCGGCAAATATTGCAAGGAATCCTCTAGGGAAGCGCCATATATAGTAGGCCCCTTAACGAAAAGCACTACCTGGGCCCGTTGTGGCGCTCTAAACCTTAATCTTCGCCTAAGGAGTCAAGTATATAATGTCGTATATAATGGACATTATATACTTGACTACAGTGGCCTTTTCTGGTACCGTAGGGGTGTGGATACGCAGTCGATTCCCGAGACGATGGTCGAGGCCGTGCGGACGTTTGCCGACCCCGAGGTCGCCCACGACTTTTTCGTTGGCATCCGTTGGCCGAATAAGGTCGCCTGCCCCCTCAACTGCGGTTCGGTCGCCGTCACCTACATGCCCAAGCGCCGCCGTTGGTATTGCCGCGACTGCAAGGGGCAGTTTACGGTGAAGGTCGGGACGATCTTTGAGGACTCCCCCATCGGCTTCGATAAGTGGCTCCCGGCGATATGGCTGGTTGCGAGCAATCGGAACGGCGTCTCGTCGTGTGAGATCGCTCGCGCATTGAACGTCACGCAAAAGACCGCCTGGTTCATGCTGCATCGTATCCGTGAGGCTATGAAGAACGAGTCTTTTGACGCCCCGCTTGCCGGACCCGTCGAGGCCGATGAAACCTACGTCGGCGGCAAAGTTCGCCACGGACGCCCTGGGCGCACGGGGATAAAGGCCAAAGGGCCCCAAGCCGGCAAAACGGTGGTTATGGGCATCCTGGAACGCAAAGGGAAGGTTCGCGCCTTCGTCGTGCCAAGCACTCGCCGTACGACCCTCCAAGAGAAGGTTCGCGAGCACGTTGAGCCCGGCGCCACGCTCTACACCGATGCCCTTGCATCCTACACCGGGCTGCGTGAAGAATACGTTCACTTCGTCATTAACCACGCGGTTGAGTACGTTCGCGGGCATGTTCATACGAACTCCATCGAATCGTTCTGGTCGGTCTTCAAGCGCACGATTAAGGGAACGTATATTGCCCCGCGCCCGCAGCACTTGCAGCGGTACGTCGAAGAGCAAGTCTTTCGCTTCAACGAGCGCGAGAACGAGGATGGCCCACGCTTTGCTTCGGCGCTCGAAGGCGTTGAGGGGAAGCGATTGACCTACAAGGCGCTTACGGCAAAATAGCCTATTGAGCTACACGCTAAATCTTTCCAGCGCCTGGGCTAAGCTCAAACGTGGAAAAACGCACATAGACTCGTTGAAGATCGAGATCGAGAAAGTTTATGCTAATGGTAGCCCTATCACGCTCCGGCGCGAGTACGAGCCGAAAAATAGGGCTATCGTTATCCGCATTGAGAGCGTGGTAGATATCCCGGATCACTGGAGTCTCGTTGTTGGAGACGCTGTTCATAATATCCGCTGCGCCCTCGACCACCTGGCCTGGCAATTGGCTCTGCGTCATTTCGACGGCATCGAACCCACCAATAGAGCAGTTATTAAAAGCATCCATTTCCCTGTCGTCATCGAAGAAAGCAAATGGCGAGACAGTGTCCATAATCAGTGGATGGACGGCGCCGATGCTAATAAGCTCAAACGCTTCCAGCCTTTCAATCTTGGGCCGCAATCCCGAGCTAAAGGCGTTCGTCATCCCTTTGAAATCTTCTGCGGGTTCGACGGCATCGACAACATCGATAAGCACCGGAGCATTCATCTGACATACATTGCCCCGAGACTTAAAAGCTTCGCCTCGGAGAGCGTCTATACGTTCCATGAGTGCTACCCAGTGGACGGAAGCGTTGAGATCGGAATGAGCGGCTTTCCTACAAATCCTGGCGATGAAGTGGCGCGCGTTTCCGTCGTCCCGAGTGGGCCTGATCCGGATGTAGACTTCGAGACCTGCCTCGCCGGATATGTAGCGATGGGCGAACGATGGGACGTTATTAAAGCACTCGATGCCTTTGCCGATGGGACCGAGCAAGTATTGAGATTGTTTTAATCTTTCTTGGCCCGTTTCCGCTTCAGGCGCTTGGTCTCGGCCTTCTCGATCTCGCCCTTCGGGACCGTAATCAGCTTCGCCACAACCTGCTTCAGGTCGTCGAGCGGGATCAAGGGCTCCAGCGGCTTCTTCGAAAACATGATTGACATTATAGCACGCCTCAGGAGGATATTCCGATGCCTGATTCAGAGATCGCGGCTGGTCTTTCCGCGCTAGATAAACGTCTTGAGCGGATCGAGGATCATTTGCTGGCAATCCAGCTGCTTTTGGCCGCTCAGCTGAAGCACGCCGAAGGTGACGAAAGAGCATCCGTAAGCCTATATTCCCGAGCTTCTGCGAAAGTGCGAGACTTGCGTTAGGCCCTGGATCAAGGTCGTAGTCCCGATATAACGCCTCTAGCTCGGCGCGCTCATCAGGTCTCATGATGGTCCGACCTGAGGGAAAGGAAGAAGGCACTCCCCTGTCACGGCATCGTCAATCATAGCGGTTTCTTTCTACTGTAGTCAAGTATATAATGTCCT
>JAJYRI010000001.1 GCA_021794175.1 bacterium | reverse complement strand
GGTGAGAGCGGCGGCGACGATCGCTTCGATCTCCGCCCGCGATTTCTGCGCGGGAAGATAGGCGAGGAGAATCTCTCGCTCGGCGTCTTCTTTGGCCGCAAGCTCTTCACGGCCCGCTTTCCGAAACTCGCCCGCCGCATCGATACGCTGCTTGACCTGGCGGCCGATCACCTCGAGCTCCTGGCTCTCGGTAAGATCGACCCCTGCCTCGCTGCGCTTGTAGGTAAAGCCGGAGAGAGCCGAACGTAACGTATCGACCCTCAACTGCTCGCGAGCCTTCATCGCCGTCTTGAGATCCTCGGCGATGCGCTCTTTTATGGCGGCCATAGCGGCTAGGTCCGGCGCTTGCGCGCGGCGGCCGACTTCTTCTTTTTACGGACGCTCGGTTTTTCGTAGTGTTCGTGCTTGCGCGCTTCGGCGAGAATGCCCGCTTTTTGCGTGGCTTTCTTGAAACGGCGCAGCGCGCTCTCGATGGTTTCACCGGCTGAGACACGTACTTCCATTGCTAATTCGACCCCCTTTCGCGCTCGTGCGGACACGACAAAGCCCGCCCGGCTAGAATCACCTGCGACCTTAGCACGGGAGGGGCCCCGCGTCAAATGCCTTCGGTCTCACAGCATCCTAGGGGATGAGACCCCAGCGCGTGATCCGCTCGCTCCCCGGAACGTTCAGGCAGGTCGTGAAGGCGGCGTCGCTCGCCGCCGAGCCGTTTGCCGCCGACGACATCGCGATCTCGATCCGTCGTTGACCCGGGGGTAGCCGGTCGATCAGCAGCGTCATCGGCGCGAGCGCGGCGACGCGGGTCGAGACGGCGAAGCGACGCCGCCCGTCGACGGCGGCGATAACGAAGCCGCTCCAGACGTGTTTTCCTTTCGGGGCCGCGATCATGAAGCGCAGCCAGACGCGATTGCGCTGAAGCGTCGCACGAACGGGAATCAGCGAGAGCGCGTTACGGTGCACGAAAAAAACGTTGTCGCAGCGTGCGCTCGCCCCAAGCGGAGCGAGCACTGCAGTTGCAAGTGCGAAGGCCGCCGTCAGCCGGGGGGCCACTGCATCGCCCTACCGCCGAGCACGTGCACGTGCAGATGCTCGACTGTCTGCCCACCGTCGTCACCGGTATTGACGACGAACCGGTAGCCCGATTCGCAACGCTCGCCGATCTCGGTCGCAAGCGAGAATAGCGCGGCGACTCCTTGCGGCCGTTCGCGCAGATAAGCGGCGAAATTCGGTGCGTGGGCGCGCGGCATCACGAGAACGTGCGTCGGGGCCATCGGGTGAAGATCGGCGATCGCGATCGCCTCTTCGTTCGCTGCGACGAGCGTCGATGGGATCTCGCCGGCGACGATCTTGCAGAAAATACAACTCATGGGCGAACGGTAAAACTCCACGAACGGGTAGCAATATTTCCGGCAAAATCCGCGACCCGAACGGTCACGTGCACGACGCCGGAGTACGCGATCTCCGGAATAAAATGAATGAACCGCGCGCTGCGAATCGTCTCGGAAGTGACGTCGTGTCCGTCGACGATCAACGTTGCACTGCGCGGATCGACGCCGACCGCATCGGGAAGGAAGGTCGCGTAGATCGCCGGCGTCGTGCTGCTGACCGTGCTACCCGGACCGGGGCCGACGCGCCCGATACCCGGCGGAACCGACGAAGCGCTCACCAGCGTTGCGCCTCGCGCGACCGAACGTTGCGAGCCGACCAGCAACGTGACGATCACCGGCGAGCGTGCGATGCTGACGGCATCACCGATGTGCAGCGAGCCTCCGTAATAGCCGGGGCGCTCCTCGCGCATGCCGACGTCGTGAACGAGGCCGCCGATATCGAAACTCGCGAGTCCGCCGGGCGTCCCACGCATCGTCACTCGTAAAAGCTGGCCCGCGCGCAGCGGGGTCGTCGGATCGACGGAAATCGAGGTGATGCCGCCGCTGGGCGCCAGCGGATCGTGCCGGTCGCTTAAGACGACCTGAAGGATCTCGTTGCTCTCGACGTTATAGCGAATCGTCGCATCCTCGCCCGGATGCACCTGTGCAAAGCTCGCCGGTGCGCCGTCGAGCAGCCATTGCGTCGTGCGATCGGGCACGATGACGTGGCCGTCTTCGAGAACGAACTCCCCTCCGGCTACCGCTGCGACGCGTCCGGCGCGTACGCCGAAATCGTCGTGAATCTCCGTGCCGCGCCCCTTCTTCCCGAGGTCGACGCGCACGAAATCCCCCGGCAACACATCGGCGAGCGTTCCCGGACGCACGACGTTGGTGGCGACGTCATGCAGTTCGACGCGAACGCTGTTATGAAGCGCGATAGTGTGCGCGCTTCCGCCGAACAGCAGTGTAATCGTCTTCGGGCTCGATAGCGCGTCGAGCGCGCTGACGCTGCCTTCACGCACGCCGTGTCCGCTCGCCGAGAGTACGAACCCGCTTCCGGTCTCACCGACCGAGGATCCGACGATCGCGATCGTGCGCGTCTTTGCATCGTAATGTGCCTGCGCTCCCAACACCGCGCCGACAAAACGCAAGGGCACGTAGGTGGTGAAATCGCGTACCAGCGGAGGCGCGCCGAATCCGACGACGTTGCCGTCGAGCATCGCGCTGCTTTCGCCAAGCTGCAGGGTTACTCGATGGGCGCCGAAGCGCGCATGGAGCACCCCGTGCCGGATACGAAAAGGAATGCCCAACGCATCGAGCGTTCGTTGCAGCGGCACGTAGACGCGACCGCCGACGAGTATCGGTGACGGTTGTACGTGGACGCGCACCCCGTCGATGAGGAAGGTCGGGGCGCTCGGCCCGGGCGATGGAGACGGCGCTACACTCGCGCCCAAAAACGCGAGGAGAACGGCGACGGCGAGCAACGGTCGAAAGCGCATTGTTATGGAGCGAGCACTTCGGCATAGACCGCCGCAATCCGGCGTGCAAAGCGGTCCCAGGTCAGCTCTTCGGCGGCGCGTCGGCCGGCGGCAACGCGTCCGGCCCAAAGCTCCGGCTCGCTGCGGAGGCTCTCGATCGCTCGCGTCAGTGCCGCTACATCGCGTGGGGCGAAGGTCGCCGCTGCGGCGCTCAAGGGACCGGGCACCGAATCGCTGCACGCAATCACCGGGGTGCGCATCGCCATCGCCTCGAGCATCGTGAGGCCGAAACCCTCCCAGAGTGCCGGGTGCACTAATGCCGTCGCCCCGGCATAGGTGCGTCGAAGCGTCGCTTCGTCGATATCGCCGAGCGCGCGCAATCGGCGGCCGTAGCGTTCGTAGCGAGTCCGGAGCTCGCCGAAATCATCTGCACCGGTGACAACCAGGTCGTACCCGACGCCTTCGGGGAGCGCCGCCCAGGCGGCCAGCAGCGTCGGCAGATCCTTGTGCTCGCGGTGATTGCCGGCATAGAAAAGATAGGGGCGCTCGACCCGCGGGGCTTCGAGGGGTTCGAGAAAGGCCCGCTCGATACCGAGCGGCACGACGCGAACCAGCGCTCCATCGACGCCGAGAAAGCGTTCGCAATCGTCGATGCTGCGTTCGTCACCGACGATAATGCGCTGCGCGCGGCGGGCCGCCGGGGCGACGACCGCGCGGTAGTACCACGCGACCTTCGCCTCGTAGAACTCCGCGAAGCGACAGTGGATAAGGTCGTGAATCGTCAGGACGTAGGGCACCGGCCGAAAGAGCGGGAGATACTGCGTGGGATAATGGACGAGTCGTGCTCGCGATCGCGCGATCTGCAGCGGTAGCGCCACCTGCTCGGAAATGCTGAAGTTCTCACCGCTTCCGCAGGGAATCAACTCGATATCCGGTGCGAGGAGCGCACGCCGATCCAGCAGCGCCTGCGTATAGGCCTTCATTCCGACCGACATCTGGCGCGTCAAGCGCGCGTCGATCGCTACTCGCGCCATGCCCGCCACGCCACCACGGCGGGATAGAGCGCCGACCACCACATCACGTACCACCCGCGCGGCCCGTCGAGAACCGCTCCACGCACGAGCCCGAATTTCAGCAAACGCCAGGGAATCAACGACGACTCGCGAGCGAGCCGAGCGAATGACGGCGGCAAACCGCGCGCTTCGATCTCGGTGTAGCGCGCGAATTTCCGCCGGTACTCGCGGCGATCGGCGTACGAATCGTGTTCCAGGCAGCCGGCGAGCTCGCCGACCTTTCCGTCGCAAACGTACCGTTCGTGCAGCGCGGCATCACCGCCGGCCGTTGGGAACGCCTCGACCCGTACCGCCGCGACACGGAAGCATCGCAGCAGCCGCTCGCCGCGCCACATGCGTAACGGTTGCCCGGCAAAGGCCGTGTCTCGACGAACGAGGTATGCGTCGAGATCCTCGGAAGCATCGGCGAGCGCGGCTCGTAGCCGTTCGTCGAACGCTTCGTCTGCATCGACGGCGAACGCCCAGGGAGTCGTTACCTGCGCGAGTGCAAAGCGGCGCGCATCGACGAAATCCGTCCATCTCCGAATCAGCAGCGTCGCGCCGGCATCGTGTGCGATGCGTTGGGTTGCATCGCTGGATTCGGCATCGAGCACTAAGACCGGCATGCCCTTCGGCAACGCCTCGAGCGTGCGTCCGAGCCGCTGCTCCTCGTTCTTCGTAAGGATAACCGCGGTTATATCGGCAAGATTCACTGCGACGGTACGTGCGCGCTACGCTCGACCACGCTTAAGTCTGCGAGAGCTGCTTTGCGATCGGTACGCCGCCGCAACGCAGCGCCGCGCCGACAAAGTCGCGGTAGAGCGGCGACGGCCGATTGGGACGCGATTTAAATTCCGGATGTGCCTGCGTGCCGACGAACCACGGATGACGGTCGGCGGGGAGCTCGACGATTTCGACCAAGCTGGTCTTTCCGACGACGTGATGCCCGGTAAAACGCAGACCGTGCTCCTCGAAGATCGGGCGATATTTATTATTGAATTCGTAACGATGGCGATGCCGCTCTTGAATCGTGGTCGATCCGTACGCCGCCGCGGCAAGCGAATCCGCTTCCAACGTACACTCGTAGGTTCCCAACCGCATCGTGCCGCCGTAGCTCTCGAGATTGCGTTGATCGGGCATAAAATCGATGACCGGATCGGGCGTCGTTTCGTCGACCTCACTCGAGTGCGCCTCGGTGAGCCCGCAGACGTCGCGCGCGAACTCCACGCAGGCGAGTTGCATGCCGTAGCAGATACCCAAGAACGGGACGCCATGCTCGCGCGCGTAGCGGATCGCCGTTAGCTTCCCGCTGACACCGCGCGCGCCGAAGCCCGGCGCCACGAGAATTCCGGCCGCATCGGCGAGCACGCCGACGCCTTGGCGTTCGATCGCCTCCGAATCGATGCGCACGATATCGACGGCGGCATCGTGAAAGATGCCCGCGTGATAGAGCGCCTCGTTGATCGAGATATAGGCGTCTTTGAGCTCGACATATTTGCCGACCAACGCAATGCGCACGCGATGTTCGGGATGGAGAATGCGGTCGACGATCTTCGCCCATTCGTCGAGATCGGGGACGCGTGCCGGCAGGCCGAGCTTCCGCACCGCCGCCTCGGCGAGCCCCTCGCGTTCGAGATTGAGCGGCACTTGATAGATCGTCGGGGCGTCGCCGTTTTGGACGACTGCCTGCGGGGCGACGTCGCAGAAGAGCGCGATTTTCTCTTTGAGCTCCGGCGGCATCGGCAATGCCGACTGCGTGCGGCAGACGATCGCATCGGGCGAAATACCGATGCCGCGCAGTTCGCGTACGGAGTGCTGCGTCGGTTTCGTCTTCAGTTCGTCGGCGGCACCGAGATGCGGCACCAGCGTTAAGTGAACGTACATGACGTTCTCTTCCCCGACGTCGTAGCGCAACTGACGGATCGCTTCCAGGAACGGGAGCGACTCGATATCGCCGACGGTGCCGCCGACTTCTACGATGCAGACGTCGCAGCGGCTGCCTTCGGCGACGCGCTTCACATGCGCTTTGATTTCGTTGGTGATATGCGGGATTACTTGGACGGTCGCGCCGAGGTACTCACCGCGTCGCTCTTTTTCGATCACCGAGTTATAGATCTGCCCGGTCGTGACGTTATTCGCTCGCGAGAGCGCCTCGTCGATAAAACGCTCGTAATGCCCGAGATCGAGATCGGTTTCGGCGCCGTCCTCGGTGACGAAGACCTCGCCGTGCTGATACGGGTTCATCGTCCCGGCATCGACGTTGATGTACGGGTCGAGTTTGAGAATCGCCACCGAGAGGCCGCGCGAGCGCAGCAACCGTCCTAGCGAGGCAGAGGCGATCCCCTTGCCCAACGAACTCACGACACCGCCGGTAAAAAATATATACTTCGCCACGACGGAACGCTCTTTTCGCCTTGCCGGGCTGGCCTGCCTTCGACGCCCCGCGCCCTCGTGCGAGCGGGAAGCTATTTCTCGGTGAGAATGCGCACGTAGCGCTCGAGCCCGCCGAGATCGCGGCCGACGACGATCTCATCGCGGGGGAAGCTCGCACGCGCAAGCTCGACGAGGCCGCCGATCGTCGGCGGCGCCGCTTCGAGTAGCACGAGCGCTCCGGGCTTCAGCAGCGGCGGCAGCATTGGGAGAAGGCGGCGGTAAAGGGCGAGCCCGTCGGGGCCGCCGTCGAGTGCCTCCGGCGGTTCGAAAGAGAGCGGATCCGGGCGTTTGGGTATCTGCCCGGTCGGGATGTAGGGCAGATTCGCGACGACCGCGTCGAAGTGCCGGTCGCCGATTCCCGACGCAAGGTCGCCGAAGCGAAATTTGCACTTCGCAAAGACGTTGAAACGACGTGCGTTATGTTCGGCGACCTTCAGTGCGGCAAGCGAAATATCGACGCCCTCGACGGTGACGGCTGCGAGCTCCGCCGCAAGCGTGCATGCAATCGCGCCGCTTCCGGTGCCGATATCGAGGACGGTCAGCAACTGTTTCGGATATGCAGGGTCGAGACGACCGCGAAGATAGGCGAGCATATCCTCGACGAGCACCTCGCTCTCCGGGCGCGGTACCAAGACCTTGTCGTTTACGACGAACTCGCGCCCATAGAAACCGGCGGTTCCGAGAATATACGCCACCGGCATGCCGGAGGCGCGTTTCTCGCAGAGCTCGCCGAAGCGTTCGCTCTGCGGGCGCGATAGAAAGCTATCGCCGTGCGCTAAAAGCCACGCACGGTCGCGCCCGATGACGCTTGCGAGCAGCAGTTGTGCATCGGTCCGCGGTGACTCGACGTATTTCGCCAGCGCAACGATGCCCCGTGCGAGCACCTCGGAGACGCTTTGCGGACGATACCCCGAGCTACTCATCGCTCCGAAGCGTTCGGCAACCGCGCCTCGCTCCCCGCCAGTAAACGAGCGCGCTCGTCCTGCAGCAGCGCGTCGACCAGGCGATCCATATCGCCGTCGAGCACGCCGCGGAGATTGCCGAAATTCTCGTTCACGCGATGATCGGTAATTCGATCCTGCGGAAAGTTATAGGTGCGGATCTTCTCCGAGCGATCCCCCGTGCCGACCTGGCTGCGCCGGATGGAGCCGAGTGCCTCCTCTTGTTCGCGGCGCTTCCGTTCGTAGAGCGTCGAGCGCAGCATCTGCATCGCCTTTTCGCGATTTTGAATCTGCGATCGTTCCTGCTGCGACGCAACGACGACGCCCGTCGGTAGATGCGTGATCCGAATCGCCGATTCGGTCTTATTGACGTACTGCCCGCCGGCGCCGCTGGATTTATAGGTGTCGATCTGCAGATCGGAGGGACGAATTTCCACGGTCACATCGTCGTCGATCTGCGGCAGCACCGCCACCGTTGCCGTCGAAGTGTGAATCCGTCCCTGGCTCTCGGTCTGCGGCACGCGCTGCACGCGATGAACCCCCGACTCGTACTTGAAGTGGCGGTATGCACCCGCACCTTTGATTGAAAAAACGATCTCCTTGTAGCCGCCGGCATCGCTGAGACTCTCGGAGAGCAATTCGACTTTCATGCGGTGTGATTCGGCATAGCGCATGTACATGCGCGCGAGATCGCCCGCAAAGATCGCCGCCTCGTCACCGCCGGCACCACCACGAATCTCGATAAAAACATCGCGATCGTCGTCGGGGTCGCGCGGGAGCATGAGCTCTTGGATCTCCGCGTCGAGGGCGGCGAGGCGCTCGTGCAGCGAGGTGATCTCCTCGTCGGCGAGCGCCCGCAGGTCGGGGTCGCCCGCGGAGCGAGCGAGCCCCTCGGCCTCACGGAGTTCATTTTGCAGGCGCTCGCGCTGACGAAATGCCGCGACCGTCGCTTCGAGGGTCGCCCGTTCTTTCGAGAGCGCCGTAAAGCGCGCTTGATCGAACGAGCCGCTCGGATTTCCCAGCTCGCGTTCGATCTCATCGAAACGTCGCGCTGCGGAGCGCAGGCGTTCGATCATTCCATCGTTGAGTTCGGCCATGATACAAAGCAAAAGCGAGCCGCCCTGGCAGCTCGCTCCGTTTTTGCTTGCAGCGTTAAGCGGAGGCGGCGGAGCTCTTCGACTCGCGCGCAGCTTTGCGTGCGGCGGCTTCGGCCTTCTTCTGCTCTGCAGCGGCGGCGCGTTGGTTGAACTTATCGACGCGTCCGGCGGTATCGATCAGTTTCTGTTGACCGGTAAAGAGCGGATGGCAGGCCGAACAGATTTCGACGCTGATCTTCTGATGCGTCGATCCGGTGGTAAACGTGCTCCCGCAGGCGCAATGAACTTGCGCGTCGGGGAACCAGGTAGGATGAATCTTAGGTTTCACAGCCCTCGTAGTATAGCAGCCCATGCAAGGGACCTTAGAGTCATCCTCTGAGGTCCCTTGCTCTCCCCTCCCCCAGAAGGGGAAACCCCCTAGTTGACCGGGGTCTTGGTGATCGCCGTGATCAGGCGGCCGGTCATCGGGACGCCGAGCCCGGTGACCAGGTCGTACCCCGGGGTCGAGAAGCAGCAGCCGGTGATCGGGGCGAGGCTGCCGTTCTGATTCGCCTCGTTCTCGCCGTACTGCACGTCCTCGAAGACCGAGGCGTAATTCGCGGGCGTAGAGGCGATTTGATAGAAGAGCGGCGCCGGGTTCCCTAAGCGATAGCTGTAGGGGCCGGTGGCGCCGTTCCCGCAGGTCGCCGATTGCTTGCAGGCCTGGAGAACGAGCGCCCATTGGGCAGCTGCCTGCGGTGCAGCCATTGAAGTACCACCCACAGCGCCAATCGTGCCGCCATAGGCGATATACTGCCCCATCCCCTGACCGGTGAGCGGGTCGGCATCCATCGCGATATCAGGCACGCCGCGGTAGCCGCCGAGTTGCGGGTTCCCGCCGGTTAACGTGAGCCCGGCCTGCCATGCCGGCGCCGGGATCAGCACCGAGACACCACCGCCGGAACCGATGTTGTTTCCCCAGGTGCCATTTCCGCCGAGCGTCGTCTGGTCGGCCCACGCAGTGATCTGCCCGAGGAGATTCCCTCCGCCGTCGACGGGGAGGTTCACGCCGCCGACCGCGACGACGTTGGTGTCGCTCGCCGGATAGGAGACGCAGGGAGTCGTTGGATAGAGGCCCGTGATGGGATCGACGCAATTAGCGTTCCCATTATCCCCGGAAGCCACGAAGACCGCGATGCCCTCCGCCGCCAAGGCGGCAAACTCGCTGGGGCCGAGGCCATTGGTTCCGATGTACAAGGGACTCAGATCCGTTTCACCTTCGCCGTAGCTCAGGCTGAGCACGTCGGAGCGGTTGTCGGCGATCGCCTGTTGGATCTCGAAATCAGCGAGCGATATACCCTCGGCATCGCCGAGCGTTTCGCCAGCCGGGCAGCTCGTTACGCCGATGTTGGCGCTATCAACGATGCCGGTCCCCGCGTTGTAGCAGAACGAATAGTAGGCGAGATAGAAATTCTCGTTCACGCCGGGGGCGAGGCTTGCCGTCGTCTCGGTATCGAGTTGCGCTTCGCCGTCTTCAAGATTGCAGGTTTGAAAGTTCGGAACGCCGGTTCCAGTAGTCATACAGGTGTTAAAATTAGAATCCGTCGGGTTGGTGTCCTTTGGCGGCGTTGTGAAACCGGTTGTTGGAAAACCGGGCCCGTAAGGGAAGGTGCCGGGAACATTTAACGACGCCGGATTGACGTAGAACGGCGAGGTCGGAATAAGACTGACCGTCGCAACGCGGGTGTGGAATGCCGCTCCGTAGTAGGGAACGTCGTTCGGATCGATCGGCCCGGTTCCGATAATGCCTAAGCCGATACCGTTGCCGGTAAGCCCGGCATTATACGCTCCGGTGAAATCGAAGGCGCGCGCGACCTGCTGCGGGGAGAGCCCGGGGCCGAAGGCCCCCGTCGATGGGCGGATGAGATAGTCGTGCACCTGCGAGGCGATCGGGACGAGCGCGTTGAGCGCGGCGAGCGGAATGCTGCCGTTGACGTGCGGCGTGCCGATCGGCGCGATAAAGCGTTCTTTTCCGTACTGGTAGTAACCGAACTTCACGCCGAGTGCTGCGGTGAATTGCGTGCTGCTGCCGACAAGCGAGAGCACCAAATTCTGCGGCCACGAGCCGACGCCGATACCGTATTGTTGGAAGTATGCGGCGACCTTCGCCTGATTCGCAGGCGCGGCGCCATACATTTGCCCGATCTGTTGCGGGGTGAGGAAATGGCGATAATTCGGATTTCCCGGCGTACTCGCCTGTTGTGCGTACGTAACCAAACCCGCTTCATTCTGCAACTGAGGTTGCGCGAGCATCGCCATCGCGACGGGTTTGGTCAGCGGTCCGATGTAGCTCGCTTGTTGGAGCATGCGTTGACCCCAACGGAACGAGGACGGGCCGGTCGAGCCGATCGGCGGGATCGCCCCCCCGGTATTCGAGGTGGGTAGCGACGAGCCGGCGCCCCCGCCGCCACCGCAAGCTGCCAGTAATGACGCAGCAATCAGCGTTGCCACGAGCGTTCGAATGCGCGGTGTGCGAGCCATTAGCGGTTACCTCCGAGCGAAAGCGTTGGGGCGATGATGCGTACGAACATCTTCGCAAAGGCGGTGCGCGCCTGCGCCCGTTCGCGAGCGATATGCATCCGGAAGTTCGACAGGTCGGCGGCGAAGAGCGCCGTCGAAATCGGCGCGACTGCCGCGCTCTTGGTCGAGCGCGCCTCGCTCTGTATCGAGGTTCCTGCGGTCTGCAGGGTGAGCGTTTGCGAATACGTTTTCGTGAGTTGCGGCGATCCGGCGAAATCGGCGAAGCCGCCGGACAGAGCGGTGTCGTTCAGGTAATCGTAATAATACGTCTGAACGTCGTTCATCGCCACGCAGACCGGCCCGACCCCTTGCAGCGTATAGGTTGTGGTCGTCGTCACCTCGTCGAGCCCAAGTATCGGATCGATTTTCGAGATCGTCTGCACAATGGAGTTGCCGCTCGCCCCGTATGCGCTTGGAACTGCGCACGACGCAGGAAACGTCACGCCGGTGCTGACCGTATCGCTCTCCTGATAGAGCTTCGGCGCGGGCGAGAACCAGGCAGCCGGCGTCGCGTAAACCCTCGGAGGATTCGGAGCCGGCGTTCCAGTCGCGCCCGGGGAAGGCGTCGGTGTAGGATTCTGAACCGCGACCGAAATCGTCCCGGAAGTCGGTGCAGTATAGCTGACGATCGAGGGACCAGGGGCACCGGGGAAATAGATATCCCACGCTCCCGAACCGTCGGCATTAACCGTAAAGGTCATCTTCGAAATCCCACCGGTCGCGAAGGTATCGTTCTCGGTATACGTGCCGTCGGCGTTCGTGGTGCGAGCGATGGTCGCGCCGTCGGCGTCGGTTTCGTTATAGGTGCCCGCCGGTGAATTCGTCCATGACGCACCGGCCGTTTCCGGCAATTCGTCGAGGATCTGCGGGGTGGTGTAGGTCCACGCATAGGTATTCTTACTGTCGTCGACGCTCTGTTGAGCGTTCAACACGAAGTTGGTCCCGCTACCTGCGCTGATCGTCGAATAGTACGAATCGCCGGTGGTCACGCGGGTCGCCGTCGTGCCGACCGTGGTGGTGGTGGAATGGAAGTCGGTTCCGCCGGCGCCGAGAGGATCGGCGCTCGCCGTGACGACGACGTTCTCGCCGATCTTCGCGGCGGTCGAGGTGCTCGGAAACGGACTCCCCACCGGGTAGGTATAGACGTCGTTCTCCAGAGAACTTCCCGAGAACGCGAAGGTGTCGCCGACCACGGCGGGCCGCGACGAGCTCGAGACTGCCGGATTTCCGGGACCGCCGACCGGCGGCGGGTTCGATGGAAGCGCGGGGGCACCGCCGCCGCCGCAGGCCGCTAAAAGCGCCGCAGCAGCGACAGCCCCAAAGAGCATCGCAGGTATTTTCACGAATTTATAGACCTCTCTCGAGGAGGAGCAGCAATATAGGGTTCTTCCCACTCTATTTCTCTACGAATTCCGAGCGACTCCTGTGACACTTTCCACTTAGCGAGCGTTTTTCGAACATGCAATTTCGATATCGATTTCAATCCACGGTTGCGGCGCTTGCGCTGCTGACCATCGCTGCCGCGCCCTGTCGCCTCGACGGTGCACGAATCGTCGACACCGGGTCGACCAACGTACAGGGTTTCACCATAGCGGTGCGCTCCGACGGCACCGGATGGTGGCGTCCATCGACGCGTATGGGGCAGCCCACGGCGCCTCCGCACACCTTTACGATCGCTCAGGGAATCGCGCGGCGATTTCTCGCCGCGCTCGCCGATGGACGCGCACAGAACGTGCGTAGCGTGCCGTGCATGAAATCGGCGTCGTTCGGCCATAGCGTCTTTGCGCTCTGGCACGGCTGGCGTTCCCCCGATATCACCTGCCCGCTCGATAGCACCCAAGCACGCCGGATCGCCACCGATATCCACGCCGTTATCGCCGCCTCCGGAATGCCCGCCCCGACGGTCGGGCGGCGTATCGGCCTTCCCGGTAACGAGCCGCGGCGCCAGCCAAGCGAACCGTCGCCCGCAGGGTCGCCGACGCCGCAACCGCGAAGCACGCCCACGTGAAGCCACAACGTATCGCTCTCGGCTGCGCGTTAGCAGCCCTACTCGCCGTGCCCGCCCTCGCGCAGGCTCAGCAGGCACTCCCGACGCCATCGCCGACGCCCGCAGCGAGCCCCGCACCGGCAAAACCGGCGGCGAAGCCGGTCGTGAAACCCACGCCGAAGCCGCCGCCGCCGCAGCGCATCGGCATCAGCGGCGTTTGGGAGATTCAAATTCAGTATCCCAATAAGACGATCTACGCGCATTTCAGCATGCATCAACAGGGAGACGCACTCGAAGGCACTTACCTCAGTCCACACGGGAAGAAATCGCGCCTTGCCGGTAGCGTCTCCGGCGAGAACATGGTCGTCGTCGTCACGCTTGCCGACGGCAAAGTGCTGCGCTTCGAATCGCAATTAAACGGCACGACCGATATGGTCGGCATGCTGACCAAGGCTGACGGGAAGCGGGTTGTCTTCACCGCGTCCTATCGCCCGAAGGAGAAATTCTTCGATTCGCTGAGCCCGGTCCCCGGCGGCCTCGGCAATGGCGGGATCGGCACCGGAACCGGAGGCGTCGGCGGCGGCTACAACCCGCCGCGCTAGTCCTCACAAGCGTCAGGATCCAAGCTCGCTCGGGACAGGCGACTCCGCGCCGCCGCCCGAGCGTGCTACGCTCGCTCGGCGAGGCGGCGCTCGACGTAGGGGATCAACCCGCCGGCTTCGATCAGCGAGCGCATGAAGGTCGGGAACTCCGCCGCTTTATAGTTCGTACCTTTCGTGAGATTGCGAATCGCGCCGGCCGCCGGATCGATCTCGATCTCATCTCCGGCGGCGATCGCATCGACCGCCTCGGGAGATTCGAGAATCGGCAGGCCGATATTAATCGCATTACGGTAGAAAATGCGCGCGAACGATTTTGCGATCACCGCCGAAACACCGGCGCCTTTAATCGCGATCGGTGCGACCTCGCGGCTGGAGCCGCAACCGAAATTGCTGTCGGCGACGATGATGTCGCCGTTACGAACGCGGCTCGAAAAATCCGGGTCGATACCCTCCATCGCATGTTTCCCGAGTTCGGCCTGGTCGACGATATTGCAGTACTTTCCTGGAATGATAACGTCGGTGTCGACATTTTTTTCGTAGGTGTGGGCGCGTCCGCGCAGGGTCTTTTCCATCGAAAATCGCTCCTCTTTACGAATACGCCGGCGTCGGCGTGACAACGCGCGGGTCGGTAATTTGCCCGGTGAGCGCCGACGCGGCACAGGTCGCCGGCGATGCGAGGTAGACCTCAGCCTTCGGCGATCCCATTCGCCCGACATAATTGCGATTCGTCGTCGAGAGGCAGCGTTCGCCGTCTCCCAGCGTCCCCATATGCCCGCCGAAACAGGCGCCGCAACCCGGAGTGTTGACGACACAACCGGCGCTCGCCAACGTTTTGAGAATCCCTTCATCTGCGGCCTGCATCCAAACTTTCTGCGAGCCCGGATTGACGATGACGCGCAGACGCGACGCAATCTTCTTCCCTTCGAGAATTTTTGCCGCGATGCGGAGATCCTCGATATATCCGTTCGTGCAGCTGCCGATGAAAATCTGGTCGAGTCCGATGCTATCGCGCGTCACTTCCGAGATCGGATGGACGTTATCGGGCGTGTGCGGACAAGCGATCTGCGGTTCGAGGGCGCTCACATCGATAGCGACGATTCGCTCGTACGCAGCATCTGCGTCGGCGCGCTCGACGATAAAGGGGCGATCGGTACGTTCGCGTACGAATGCCAATGTTTTCTCATCGGTGTGGAAGATGCCGTTTTTCGCTCCCGCTTCGATTGCCATATTTGCCATCGTCAGCCGCCCGGTAATCGAAAGTGCATCGATCGTCGAGCCATGGTATTCGATCGCGCGATAGGTCGCGCCGTCGATACCGAGTTTACCGACCGTCGCCAGCATCAGATCCTTGGCGTAGACGCCTTCTTGGAGCGCTCCGTCGTAAACAATTTTGATCGTCGATGGAACGCGGAGCCAGACTTCACCGAGCACGAACGCCGCCGCAATATCGGTCGAGCCCATTCCCGTTGCGAACGCACCGAGCGCGCCGTAGGTACAGGTATGTGAATCGCCGCCGACGATCAACTCGCCGGGAGCGACGAGCCCTTCCTCGGGTAGAACGACGTGCTCGATACCGCCACGCCCGACATCGAAAAAGTGCTCGATCTCCTGTTCGGCGGCAAACTCTTTCATCTGGCGCGCAAGCTTCGCCGACTGTGCGTCTTTTGCGGGGACGAAATGATCTTCGACGAGTGCGATCTTCGAGCGGTCGAAAACGCGCGTCGCGCCTTTTATCGAGCGCATGACGTTAATCGCGACTGCGGCCGAGAGTTCGTTCGCCAGAACGAGATCGACCTTCGCGTTGATGATCTGACCGGGTTCGACGCGATCGAGCCCGGCATGGCGCGCAAGAATTTTTTCGGTGAGGGTCATTCCCACGATAATCTGGTACCTCGTTAGCGTTTTGAGGAGAGACGAAGGCTCTCCGACGGGTTTCGCCTCGACGCCGACGACTCCCGCATCGCAGCAGGCATAGCCCCGCCGGGGCGCGCACATTCTCAAGCAGCATGAACGATCGAACTTTCGGCTTTGCCACGCGTGCGATCCACGCCGGGACGCCACCCGACCCGGTAACGGGCTCGCGCGCGGCGCCGATCTACCAAAGCTCGGCCTTCGTCTTCGGCTCAACCGAGGAAGCGGCGGAGCTCTTTGCACTCCGCGGCTACGGGCACATCTACAGCAGAATCAGCAATCCCACCGTTGCTTCGTTTGAAGAGCGCATGGCGAGCCTCGAAGGCGGGCTCGGTGCGGTCGCCTTTTCAAGCGGGCTCGCCGCGCAGCTTGCGGTCGTCCTCGCGCTCGCCCGTAACGGCGATCACATTCTCTGCTCGCAGAACGTCTACGGGGGCACGGTCACTCAATTTTCGATAACGCTCGAACGGATGGGAATCGCGGTCACATTCGTGCCGATCTCCGATACGAAGGCGATGCGCGCCGCGCTTCGCCCCGAGACGAAACTCCTCTTCGTCGAAACGATCGGAAACCCGGCGGGTGCGATCGCCGACCTGGATGCGCTCGCAGACTTCGCGCACCGGAACGGCTTCCCGCTCGTCGTCGACAATACGTTCGCGTCACCCTATTGCTGTCGGCCGATTGAATTCGGTGCCGATATCGTCGTCGCGTCGGCGACAAAATTCATCTGCGGTCACGGAACCACCGTCGGCGGCATCGTCGTCGATGCCGGGCGCTTCGATTACGGTACGGATCGTTTTCCGCTCCTCTCCGAACCGAGTCGCGGCTACCACGGAAAGATCTTCACCGAGACGTTCGGCGAGTACGCCTTCCTTATGCGCCTGCGCGCCGAGATTCTTCGCGATGTCGGCGCGCAACTCGGCGCGCACGATGCGTGGCTGCTGTTGCAGGGGCTCGAGACCCTTCCGGTACGCATGGAGCGCCACATTGCCAACGCCCGAACGGTTGCCGAGCACCTCGAATCGCACCCGGACGTGCAGTGGGTACGCCACCCGGGGTTACCCTCGCATCCGGATTACACGCTCGCCGCACGTTATCTGCCGCGCGGCGCGGGTTCGGTCTTCACCTTCGGTATTCGCGGCGGGCGCGATGCGGGGCGCCGTTTTATCGACGCGCTCGAATTATGGAGCCATCTCGCCAACGTCGGCGATGCGAAATCGTTGGTGATCCATCCCGCATCGACGACCCACTCCCAACTCAGCGATGAAGAGATGCTCGCCGCGGGCGTCGCCCCGGAGACGATCCGCCTCTCGGTCGGCCTCGAAGACTGTGACGACCTCATCTGGGATATCGACCAGGCACTAGAGCGAGCCCGCCTCGGAAGTGCGGTGAGCCGATGATCCTGACGCAACCCGGAGAACGGCACGAATTGCTCGCCCGCAGCAAAACGGTCGCGATGGTCGGGGCATCGCGCGATCCGCTCCGTCCGAGTTACACGGTCTTCTCGTTCGTGCGCACCGGCGGTCTCTTCTCCATCGCCCCGATCAACCCGAAGGTCGAAGAGATCGACGGCATCCGCGCTTACCCCTCGCTCGTCGAGTACGCGCGCGCTCACGGAGCACCCGATATCGTCGATGTTTTTCGTAACCCGGCCTCGGTTCTTCCGGTCGTCGAAGAGAGCATCGCCATCGGTGCAAAAGCGATCTGGTTTCAGTACGGCGTCATCAACGACGAAGCGATCGCTCGTGCCGATGCAGCGGGTCTCGATGTCGTCGTCGACCGTTGCTTGAAGGTCGAGATCGCGCGTTTTAACGGGGGCCTTGCGACCGCCGGGCTCAACAGCGGCGTCATCACCTCGCGTCGCAGCGGAGTTCGATGAGCCGAGAACGCGAAGCCGAGGAGCTCGATACGCGCATCCTTGCGACGATCGAAGCCTGGCATCGCCATCGACGTGCACCGACCGAAGCGGAATTTAACGATCTCGCCATCGCCGTTTTCTCGCACCAGCTGCGCTACAACGCGGCGTATGCGGCGTATTGTGCGGGGTTCGGGATCTCGCTCAACGCGCTGCCGACGACATGGACGTCGATCCCGCCGCTTCCGGCACGCGCGTTCAAAGAAGCGGCAATCGCAGCTTTCCCGATTGAAGACGCCGAGTTGCTCTTCGAGAGTAGCGGCACCAGCGTCGGTGCACCGAGCCGGCATTACCTCGAGAATCGACGGCTCTACGACGCATCGCTCCTCGCCGGGTTCGAACGGGCGATGCTCGAAGACGGCGCTCGCCTACGCTATCTGCTGCTACTCCCGAACCCGGCACAACGTCCGCACTCCTCGCTCGGCTACATGATGGGCCGCGTCGCCGCGCAGTTCGGCGATGCCGAGACCGGATGGTATCTCGACGAGGATCGGCTCTTGGTCGATGCGTTTATCGCCGACGCACGCGATGCATGCGACCGCGCGCAACCGCTCTGCATCGCGACGACGGCATTCTCGCTGCTCCATCTCCTAGACGCCTTGGAGCAACGCGGTATCGTCCTCGCGCTTCCGACAGGCTCGCGCGTTATGGAGACCGGTGGTTTCAAAGGCCGCGAACGCAGTGTCGCGCGCGAGGAGCTCTACGAACGCACGGTACGAGCCTTCGGGATCCCCGCAGAGCGCATCGTCGCGGAGTACGGGATGAGCGAGCTCTGTTCCCAGTACTACGATCTGCCCGGTTCGCAGCGGAGCGTTGCGGGTTCGACGCATCGCGTGAAAACCGCGCCGCCGTGGCTGCGCACGCGCGTTCTCGACGAACGCGAGCGCGATTGCGCCCCGGGGAGGATCGGAGCGCTCGCGCACATCGACCTCGCAAATCGCAGTTCTTGTCTTGCAATCCTCACCGAGGATCTCGGGGCTGCAGTCGACGGCGGAATCGTCCTGCTCGGGCGCGAGAGTACCGCTCCGTTGCGCGGCTGCTCGCTCGATGCAGAGGATCTCCGCCGGTAGTGACCGCGCTCGCCTCGGTACCGACGCGCACGATCGCCACGGCGATCGGCGATGCAGCGATGCGCTGGTGCGACGCGGATTTTCCACCGCGAGTCCGCATCACCGATGAAATCGTCGGCCGAACCGGATATAGCATGCCTGCAGTTGAGTTTGCGCTCGACGCGCTCTTCGGCGAGCTGCGCGCCGATGCGTTCCTCGAAACGATCGAGCGCGAACTCGGCGATACCGGAGCGCTCGACGGCCCAGCCGCGCGGATACGCCCGCTTGGACGCGTGGCGATCCTCTCCAGCCGCACGACGATCGGGGTCGCGATTCCGGCGATGTGCTTTGCGCTCTGTGCAAAGAACGACGTCCTCGTGAAGGATCGCGAAGATCGACTCGTCGCGGCGTTCGCCGAGAGTCTCGCGCAGGAGCTCGACGAAGTGGCAAGCGCCCTCGAGATCGCGACCTGGGATGCCCGGCACGAAGGGGATCGCCTACAAGGAGTCGACGCGATCGTCGTTTACGGGAGCGACGACACGGTCGCTCGCGTGACCGCCGATTACGCCGGCAGAGCTCGCACCATCGGTTTCGGTTCCCGCACGAGCATCGGTTTTCTTGACGCCGCGACGCAGGGATCGCCCGCCGATCTCCGCGCCGCCCTCGCCGGCGCCGCGCGCGATGCCAGCCTGTATGAAGGCGAGGGCTGCATGAGCTTGCACGCCCTCTTCTTTCAGCGTAACGCAGCCTGCCCGCCACGCGAGCTCGCCGAGCTCTTTGCCGCGGCCATGGAGGAAGCGGCAACGGAGTTCCCGGTCGGCGAGCGCTCCGCGTCGCAGCGTGCATCGATGCTGCAACAGCGGAACCTCGCCGCATTTCGCGCCGCAGCGGGGCGTGGCGCTGCGTTCTGCGATGATCGACTCGGTTTTCTTGCGTTGCTCGATCCGCCGACGCAGGAACCGCCGCTCTTTTTGCCTCGCACCGTCGTTCTGTTGCCGGTCGATGACCCGGAGGAGATCGTCGGCTACGTCGAACGCCATGCCCTGCCGATCGAATCCCTCGGCGTGACCGGGACTCCGCGCGCCTACACGGAAATAGCGCAGCGTATCGGTGCCGCTCGCATCACTCCGTTCGGCGAGATGCAACGCCCGCCGTTACGTTCGCACCATGGTGGGCGCCCTCGGATCGCCGAGTACGTCCGCTTCCTCGATATCGATGGAGAGCGCGATTGAGCGAGCCACTGGAAAACGTACGCGGACCTATCCCCGGGAAGCGCAGCGTCGAACTGCTGGCTCGGCTACGCATGCACGAATCGCGCAACGTGACCGCGATCGAGGAACGCTTCCCCGTCGTTTGGGAATCGGCGCTCGGATCGGTCGTCACCGACGTCGATGGGAACGAGTATCTCGACCTGACCTCGGCGTTCGGCGTTGCGGCGATCGGGCATAGCAATCCCTACGTTGCATCGGCGGTCGCCGACCAAGTGGTGCGCCTCGCACATAGCATGGGCGACGTGCACCCAAGCGAGGTTCGCATCGAACTCTTGGAGCGCATCGCTTCGATCGTCCCAGCGGGGCTCAATCGCACCTACCTTGCTACCTCCGGCTCCGAAGCGATCGAGGTAGCACTGAAAACCGCGATGCTTGCAACCGGAAAGCCGGCTCACGCGAGCTTTCGTAATAGCTATCACGGTTTGAGCCTCGGAGCGCTGGAGGTCACCGGCATCGAACGTTTTCGCGCGCCTTTCGCCGCCGCGCTCGCCGGCAATGCGCTCTTTCTCGATTTCCCACGCGCCCGAAACGCCGCCGATGAAGAGGCCGCACCGGCACTCGACGGCGTCCGTGCGGCACTGCGCGCACGCGCCGATATCGGGGCGCTGGTCGTCGAGCCGATCCAAGGTCGCGGCGGCGTCATTCTTCCGCCGACCGGTTTTCTTCGCGGATTGCGCGAGATCTGCACCGAGCTTGGTATCCTACTCATCGTCGATGAAATTTGGACGGGCTTCGGCCGCACCGGAACGATGTTCGCCTGCGAACGCGAATCCGTCGTTCCCGATCTGCTCTGCATCGGTAAGGCGATGGGCGGGGGGCTGCCGATCGCCGCGCTCGTCGGAACCGAGGCCGCGATGAATGCCTGGCCGCTCTCCGACGGTGAAGCGCTGCATACGTCGACCTTTTTGGGAAACCCGCTCGCGTGCGCGGCCGCCCTCGCGACGATCGGCGAGATCGAACGCAACGATCTCGTCACACGAGCAAAACAACTCGGCGTGACGATGGTCTCACGGCTCGGTAATCTGCATCGCCACAAAAGCGTTCTCGATATTCGCGGACGCGGCATGATGTGGGGAATCGAACTCGAGAGTGCGGCGATCGCCCACGAAACCGTCCTGCGCGCGCTATCGCTTGGGCTTATCCTACTGCAAGCCGGACCGGAGGGAAACGTGATCTCAATTACGCCGCCGCTCGTGATAAGCGAACGACAACTCTTCCGCGCGATCGATCTGCTCGACCGCGCGCTGGCAGCGCGATGAGCGCTTCGGTACGCGTCGGCATCATCGGCACGGGGTTCGGTGCGAACACGCATCTGCCGGCACTTCGTGCTCACCCGCGCTTCGAGGTCGTGGCCATCGCCTCGCCGCGCAACGCTGCCCGGATCGCCGCCGAACGGCAGATCGAGCACGCCTTCTCCTCCTGCGCCGAGATGCTCGCGGGTTGCAAACTCGACGCCGTCGTCATCGCTTCGCCGCCGTTCGCCCACCACGACGACGTGCTCGCATCGTTGCGTGCCGGGATGCACGTGCTCTGCGAAAAGCCTTTCGCGCTCGATATCGCGCAAGCCGAGGCGATGGTTGCTGCAGAGAAGGCCGCCGGAACGGCGTGTGCGATCGCCCATGAATTTCGCTTCCGCCCCGAACGCATCGCCCTTGCCGAGCTCATCGCCAACGGCCACCTCAACCCGATCCGCGAGCTCGAATACACGCACCTGATGGGTTTCCTACGCGCGAAGGAGATGCGGCCGCGTGGATGGTGGTTCCAACGCGCGCGCGGCGGCGGCATCGCGGGCGCGATCCTCTCGCATGCCGTCGATGCTGCGAATGCTGCGCTCGGCATGCTCCCGATCGAGGTCGTCGGCGCCTTGCGTACGGCAAATGCCGAACGCTTCGATGCCGACGGTGCATTTATCAGCGATGTCGACGACGGAGCCTTCGCACTGCTTCGCTACCCCGAGGGGATCGTTGCACGCCTGTCCGTCGACGGTACCGCTGCTGTCGATTCGTTGACGTTTGCGATTCACGGCGAGAACCGCACGGTGGTCTCCAGCGGAAAAGGCTTGACCGAACAGCGACTCTTTAGCGTCGACGACGAGGAGACCAACGAACTGGAATGTGCGCCGTCGCGCTACGCGCGTTTTGCAGCGATCAACGGCAACGTTCCCCCGATGATGGAACTCTACGACGCCTGGCTGGCAAAGATGGACGGCAACGCGGCGACGCCGGCCGCCGGGCAAGCACTTCCGACCTTCGCCGACGGGCTCGCCACCCAACGCATTCTCGCCGCCGTCGGTTTCGGCGCGTAACTGCGCCGAAACCCGGCTCCTCGGCCTGCCCCCTTACGGCAGCGAGAAGCTCGATGACGTAATCAGCGTCGGTATCAGTCCACTTGCACTCGTGCACGGTGCGCTCGCGCTGCAGAGACCGGATGCGGCGAAATAATCCCCGGCATCGACCTTCCCATCGCCGTTCGCGTCGAACCAAACCGCAATATGGTAGTTCGGTGCCGTGGCGGGGATATCGGCGATGCGGAACGTGCCGTTCGCCGAGACCGGTACGCCGGAAATAAAGTTCGCATCGACGATCGTCGGCGCTGCGTTGACCGCACCGCTATTGCTGTAAGCAAAGGCGACAAATTGCGTTTTTGCCGGAAGCGTTGGAGCGATCGTCGTATCGTTTTCGAGTTGCGCCATCGCGCGATAGACGTCGAGCCGCCCATGCCCCTGGTTGGGATCGTTGATATTATCTGCCGTGCCGTCGATGAGCCCTTCGAGTTGCGCGGCCGTCAGATTCGGATCCGCCGAGAGCAAGAGCCCCGCCGCGCCGGTGACATGCGGCGTCGCCATCGATGTGCCGGCGATCAACGTGTAGCAGGTGGCAGGCGTACTGCATGGCGGGCTCCCCGTCGTCGAGTAGAGATTGCTGATCCAATGCAGATCGTCCGTATCGCTCGTCGCGGATCCCGTTCCGCCGGGAGCTACTACGCCGAGTCCTGGGCCGCTGTTAGAGTACGATGCGACGTACTCACCGGGCGCGGGGGTATCGGCGCTCGGTAATGCGGCGCTGCACGCCGCGCTGACGTTCGGCCAGGTCTCGCCCGCGCAGGCGTTGTTGTCGTTGAGCGCCGTTGCACCGACCGAGAGCACGCCGGGATACGCAGCAGGGTAATCGAGCCCTTGAACGCCCTGGTTGCGTTCGTTTCCGGCCGCCGCGACGACGAGCACATTATGCGCCAACGCATACTCGACGGCGTCCTGCTCGGTGAAATCCGGGCCGTAGTTTGGTTGAGCGCCGAGGCTGAGATTGATGACGCGGTCGCCGTTTGCGACGGCATGATAGATCGCCGTCGCTTCGTCGGCGGTCGAAGCGCTCGAATTCGCGCCCGAACCCGAGAAAATCTTGTAGAAATCGAGCGTGACGCCGCCGGCGACGCCGGCGAAGCCCGCACCATTATTGTCGGCAGCGGTAGCGATCCCGGCAACGTTGGTCCCATGGCCGTCGCTATCTTGCACCGCCGGGCAGGAGACCCCAAGCAGCGGTGTCGGGCAAACCGTCGTTACCGTGCTCGTGCCGCCGACCGGCGTCACATCCTCTTCGGCGATCCCGATGTGCGAGATGAGATCGGCTTGCGCCCAGGTGTTGGTCGGCGAGGTATCGATCCCGGTGTCGAGCACCGCGATGCGTGTTGTCGGTAATCCAAAACCGACGTTGGCCGGCCAACCGCTCCCGTAGTTCCACGCGTGCATCATCCCGATCTGATACATATCCCATTGATCGAGCGGATCGAAGAACGTGTCGTTCGGAGCCGGTGAGAGCGCGGCGTTCAGTGGGTAGCGCCGCTGAACCGATTGCACGCTCAGCACGCCGGGCGTTGCGCGCAGGCGCGCCGCGACGAGCGACGCGCTACCGAGCGGCACGCGCACGAGATCGCTGCGAACCGGAGCATCGATCGGGGTGATCGTGCGAGCGAGCAGCGCTCCGCTGCGCGCTGCAAGCGCGAATGGATGCACGCTGCCGTTTGCGATCGCCGCCGGATCGTAGCGCACCTCCAGCAACGTCGCGTGTTGCGAGATCGGCGTTGCCGGAGCGGTGGCGAGCGTGCGTCGCACCGGCATGCGCACGAACGGCAGCGAGGCGGGGCCGCGCGAGGTGGAAGCGACCGAACCGATGCTACCAATGGTATCAGCGTTCTGGTTGTAGAGAATCGTCGCCGGGTTTGCGTTACTCTGCACGCAGAGCGCATAGGCCCCATTCGGGCTACTGCCGGCAAACGATACGGCCATGAGCGTCTGGCTCTGCGGAAACGGATTCGCGCTGCCGCCGTAGGGCGGCGTCGTCGCCGTCGGCGTCACGCCGATCGCCGCTCCGTTCACGCTGACGGAGATGCCGGCCGGCACCGAGAGAAACGAGAGTGCGGCCGGGGTCGGCGAAGGCCGTGTGTCGGGAACCGGTGTCGCCCCCGGGGTCGGCGTCGCCGTCGTCACCGGGACGAAGCAGCCGGGAGCTGGTGTCGGCGCAATCGTCGGTGTCGGCACCGGCGTCGGTGTCGGCATCGGCGTCGGCACCGGGTTCGAGGAACCGCCGCCGCCGCAGGCGACCAGCAGCGCGCAGGTCGCGATCAGCGAGGTAAGAGCCGGAAAAACACGCACGCTCGTTCTCTTCACCGCCGCTCCTTCGCGCCCGAGGCGGTCGGCTCTTTGCGCCTTTACTGCGCCGCAGGTAAATTCGGATCGCCGAGCGCATCGGCCATCGCGCGGTAGATATCGAGCCGCCCGCAGCCTTGCGCCGCAGCACTGACGGTGGGAAGCACGTAGGCATCGCTACAGAGATAGTTGCGTACCTGCGTCGGCGTGAGGTTCGGCTTGACCGAGAGTAGCAGAGCCGCTGCGCCCGAAACATGCGGCGTCGCCTGCGAAGTACCGGCGATGAGAATACGGCAGTCGCCCTGCGAACTCGCGGGTGCTTCGAAATCGGGAGTGCAGGTTGCACCGCCCATCGCCGTGCTCGAATAGATATTCTCGATCCAGTGGAGATCGTCGACACCGGGGCCGACGTTCGCCGGGTCGCCGCCGGGGGCGACGAGTCCCCAGGTCGTGCTGCCGGCCTGATAATTGGAGTACGAGGCGACGTACTCGACGGGAGCGCTCGGCGTTCCCGGCGCGCCGGAGCTGTAGGTGCCGGTCGGGTACCCATCGGAGAGCGCGCTCGCGCCAACCGCGATCACACCCGTGTCGCAGGCCGGCGCATCGAGCGTGCTGCCGCCGGAGTTGCCGGAGGCGGCGACGACGACGACCCCGGCTGCGAGCGCGTTTGCGACCGCGCCCGCTTCGAGCGGATCGTCACCGCCGGCGCAACTCGCACCGATACTCAGGTTCACCACGTTCGCGCCGTTGGCAACGGCATCATTGATCGCCGCTGCGATATCGGCGGTCGAGGCGCTGGTACTACAGGCCTGCGCATTGCTCGCCAATTGTGAAGCGCAGTTCGAGGGCGGTGAGGGGAAGACGCGCTCGACGATCAGCGAAACGTTCCCGCCCGAGCCGACGAAACCGAGACTGTTCCCTACCGCCGACGCGGCAATCCCCGCAACATCGGTGCCGTGGCCGTCGAGATCGGTGACGTAATTCGAACTCGATTGAACGCCGGTATTGATGTTGGTGATAAAGCAATGCGTGTAGACGACCTTCGATTGCAACTCGGGATGGGTGACGTCGGCGCCGGTGTCCACGATCGCAATGCGCACTGCCGAATTTCCCGTTGCGTTGGGAGCCTGATAGCCGACGGGGGCATCGGCGGCGTTTGCATAGGCCCACGCATGGCCGAGCGAGATCGCGTGCATGTCCCACTGCCCCGGCAGACTCGTACCCGGCGACGGGCTCGGCGCGGGATTACCGGCTTCGTAATAGGGTGCGCTCGAGCCCGGAAAACCGTGGAAATACGGGTCGTTCGTCGTCACCGGCGCGAGCACGCTCTGCGTGTATCGCAAACCCATCGGCACGACCTTGGTCACGCCGGGGAGCATGCGCAACTGCGCGGCGATCGCCGCGCTCTTCGCCGCATCAACTGCGACGACATCGACGCTCGTGCCGAGATGCGAAAATTGGAAGCGCTGCGTCACGTCCCCGCCGACATGCGCGATCGCCGTCGACAGCGTCCCGCGCGCACTCGTCGCGCCGGAATCGCTGCGAACGACTTCGAGTAAACCCGGAAGCGTGCTCGGCTGCGACTGCTCCTTCGCCGGTGCCCGGCGCATCGCGTCGCTGCCGAATGATGCGAGCGAAGCCGCCATGCGCGCGGTACTCGTGCCGTTCACGCTGCTCGGACAACTATACCCAACGCTCGTGCTTCCCGGCGCGCTCGTCGGCGCGGGCGTCGGCGAAAGGCCGCCGATAATATTGCCGATCCCGCCTCCGCCGCCGCAGGCGACCAAGAGCGAGCCGGAGAGGAGCGCCGCGAGCGCGGTACGAGCGGTTATCATAGTTCTTAGACGTTACCCTCGCTCGATTCGTTTCACGCGGCCGAAATGCCAAACCTCACGAAATCTTCACCTCGCGCCAGAGCAGGCCGAGTGCGGCGGTCGTCGCGCGCGCTTGAATCGCCGCGCGGTCGCCACGGAGCTGCAGCGTCCAGGCACGCTCCCCGCGATCGTCGACGAGCCCCACGCAGAGCGTTCCGACCGGTTTATCGACGCTGCCGCCGTCGGGTCCGGCGATCCCGGTCGTCGCGATGCCGATCTTCGCGCCGAGCCGCGCGCGCAGGCCGCGGGCCATCGCGATGGCGCACTCCTCGCTGACGGCGCCGAAACGTTCGATCGTCTCCTCGGGTACCGCGAGTTCCCCCGTTTTTAGCGCGTTATCGTATGCGACGATCCCGCCGAGAAAACGGCGCGAGGCCCCCGGGACGCCGGTGATCGCCGCCGCGATACGCCCGCCGGTGCAGGATTCAGCGACGGCGAGGCTCTCGCCGCGCTCGTCGACCGCGACGAGCACGGCGCCTTCCAGCGTCATCGCGTCGACACCGAAGACATGCCCGCGAAGGCGCACGCGCAACTCTTCTTCCAACGGCGCGATCGCCGCAAGCGCCTTTGCCGTCGACGCCGCCTTCGCCATAATTTTTACATCGCAGCGATAGTCGTGTGCGAGGACGGCGATCTTCGGGTTCTCCGATCCGGCGAAAAGATCGGCGATGCGATGATCGATCTCCGATTCGCCGATATTCACGGTATGGAGCACGCGGGTGACGATTCCCTCGCGGACGTCGAAATGCGAGCGCAGCCACGGCAGCAATCGCTCCGCGAGCATCGGTTTCATCTCGCGCGGAACACCCGGCATGCAGGCGACGAATTTTCCATCGGCGCGAACGGCGATAAAGCCCGGCGCGGTTCCGTGCGGATTCACCAACGGAATGCTACCCGCAGGCAGAAACGCCTGTTTTCGGTTGTTCTCGCGCATCGTCCGGCCGATCGACGCGAAGAAACCTTCGATCTCGGCGAGTGCGGAGTCATCGAGGACGAGTTCGAGCCCGAGCGCATCGGCGACCGCCTCTTTCGTGAGATCGTCGACGGTCGGGCCGAGCCCGCCGGTCGTAATGATGCCGTCGGCACGCCCGAGGATTTCGCCGACGATGCGAGCGATACGCTCGCGATTATCGCCGACTGCGTGGCTTGCATAACAGTCTATACCGTTTTCGGCGAGCGCGGCGGCGATATACGCCGTGTTCGTATCGACGAGCTGCCCGAGTAATAATTCGGTTCCGACGGCGACGAGTTCGACGTTACTCATCTTCGAGTACCTGCGGTGCGAACGAGAGCGCGAGCTCCTCTTCGAACCACTCCGGATAGCGGAAGCGAATCTCGGCGTCGAAGCCGTCGGCGACGCGGATCATCTCTTTGCGGCGAAGGCCGCCTTGCTCGGCGGAAGCGTAGCGGCGTCGGATGCGTTCCTTCTGCGCGGCGAGACACTCGATAAAGCGCTCGAACGTGCCGTCCATCGCGCGTTGAAGCGCCCCTTTAAGGTTCTTTCCGACCCGCGGCGCGAGCCCGGTCGTCGAGACCGATATCCGCACCGGGCCGGCCTTGGCAATCGCCGCCATCGCGACGAACCCATAGCGTGGCTGATCGATGCAGCAGAGCAGAAATCGATGGCGGTCGGCATACTCGCGCAATCGCGCGGAGAGTCGCTCGTCCTGCGGGGTCGAGATCACGAAGAACGCGTCGCGCACGTCGCTCTCCGCGACCGACGAGGGATCGGTAAGCCAGAGGAGATCTGCACCGCTCTCCTCGAGCGCCGCCGCCTTCTCAATCGCCTCGCGGTCGTCGCCTGCGCCGATTACGACGCAACGCCGCCCCTTGAGGTTCAGGCTCACCGGATAGAACGGAACGACGGGTTTCATCAGTAATCAACCGGTCGCAGATAGAACTCGTTTATTGCGGTATTGGTCAACATCGCCGTCGTCGGAAGATGGCGCTTCCAATGGGTGCCCTCCACGCGCCGCCGCACCAGCGTTACCTCGGCTGGGTCGAATCCGCGTGCGATGAGTTGATCGTCGCGATAGCCCAACAACATCGAGGAAAGAATCGCGTCGGCTCGCGGATAGCGGATGCCGAGGTCGCCCTCGTCGGTCTGGTTCGCTTCGAGATCGGCACTCGGCGCCTTCTCGATGAGCGCGGTCGGAACGCCCAGGTAGCGCGCGAGCTCCCAAACCTGCGTCTTAAAGAGATCGCCGAGCGGATTGATCGGCGGCGTATCGTCGGCATGCCACGTAAAATATCCGAGCAGGCGTTCGGTCTTATTCCCGGTGCCGATCGGCAATGCGGCGTGCTTCGCCGATCGATCGAAGAGGACGAGCATCCGCGTGCGCGCGAGGACGTTGCCGCGACGGCGTGCATCGGCGTCGGGTTCGAACTGCAGATAGCCGTCGACTGCGGCGCTGATATCGACGGTATGACCGACCGCTCCGAGCGCATCGATCACCAGCTGCGCGTCGTGAAGGCTCGCGGGGCTCGATAATCGATACGGCATGCGAATGAGATGCACGTTCTCCGGCCCCAGAGCGCGCGCGCAGAGATAGGCGGTTACCGCCGAATCGACACCGCCGGAGAGGCCGACGACGGCGTGGCGAATTCCGCGGCGCCCGATGCATTCATCGCGAAGAAAAGCAACGAGCCAACGCGCCGCCACCTCGGGGTCGATTTTCGGCGTCGCATAGGCATCCCGCGGCGGCGACTCAACAACCGGAAGCATCGCTGCGCCCTCGCAACCACGGCAATTCTTCGTCGGCGAGCAGATCGGGCAGCACCGCGCGAAGATCGCCGAGCAGCGGAAGATTCGCGCGCGCGATCTCGACGTCATCGAGGAAAAGCTCCGCGCGAACGATGCACGCATCGTCGGCCTCGGCGCGAACGAGCGTCGTTCCGTCGGGAGCGATCGCGCACGACGAACCCGTCATACCCTTCCCACCCTCAAAACCCGCCAGCCCGGCATACAGAATAAAACACCCGTGCTCCATTGCGATGCCGCGCAGTAGCTCGCGCCACCGCGTCACGGAGAGCAACTCCCCTTCTCCCTCGATCCCACGGCCCGGCGCCGCACTGGGTACGACGATCGAGCGCGCGCCCTTGAGCGCGGCGATCGTCGGCACCATCGAATGCCAGACGTCCTCGCAGATCAGCAGTGCCGTTCTCCCAAGCAACGGCGATTCGAAGACCTGCACGCGATTACCGCGCGAGAGAAAACGTTCCTCGTCGAAGACACCGTAGGTCGGCAGAAAGAGTTTTCGGTGGACGTGGAGGATACGCGTCTCCCGTTCGTCGAGCGCCAACCATATCGCGCTGTTATAGTACGAGCCGTTATCGACTTCGTAGAAGCCGGCCACGATCTCCACCGGCCGCAGCCCTGCGACATCGCGCCACAACGACGAGAGCTCGTGCCCGAAGCGCTCCGCGCTACGCGCCGATTCATAGACCGCCCCTTCGAGAAAATAGCCCGTCAACGCCGCCTCGGGCAGTACGATGAGCTGCGGCGCGGCGTCGAGCGCGGCGAGTTGACCGAACACCGCTCGTAACGCCGCGAGATTATCGCTAAAGGCCCCCTTGCGCGGCTTGCTCTGAACGAGGGCTATGCGCGCCGGAGCCGCCTGACTATCGCTTTGCACCGACGGCGCTCGCACCGATTTTCTCGGCACACTCTTCGGCAGGGTAGGTCCAAATCTCGGCAAGGGTCGGGTGAAGGTGCGGGATTTTCGCAAATCGATCGACGGTCGCGTCAAAATGCATCGCGACGATGATCTCATGAATCAATTCCGACGCCTCCGGCCCGATGCACGCAGCTCCAAGAATACGGCCGTCGTCGGGATCGGCGAGCATTTTTACAAAGCCATCGGTCTTTCCGAGGCACATCGCTTTACCGTGTTCGGCAAATGCATATCGTCCCACAACATACGGCGTGCCGGCGCGTCGCAGTTCTTTCTCCGATGCCCCCGCGACGGCGATCTGCGGCTCGGTGAAGATGGTGTGCGAGCGCTGGAGGCGATAGTCGGCGCGCTCGTCTCCGCCGGAGAGCGCGTTGCGCGCTGCGATCTCACCCTGGTAGATCGCCACGTGCACCAAGAGAAACTCACCGGTGACATCGCCGACGGCGAATATGCGCGGATTGCTCGTCCGCATCGCGGTGTCGATTTCGATGCCGGTGACGGCATGTGCGGCGACGCCGGCGCGCTCGAGATCGAGCCCGGCGAGGTTCGGCACGCGTCCCAAACAATAAAAAATCTCTTCGGCGTCGACATCGAGCGCGATACCGTCGCGTTCTAAGCGAACGATCTTTCGGCCGCGTTCTTTGCGCACCGACTGCATGCGCGAGCGCACGTGGACGGCGATGCCTTCGTTCCGAAATGCTTCGGTCAACGTCTCGCCGATATCCGTATCTGCGCCTGAGAGAAGATGTTCGCCGCGAATGACCACCTGCGTCCGCGCGCCCATGCGCGAAAGAAACTGCCCGAGCTCGCAGCCTACATAGCCGCCGCCGAGGACGATCGCCGACTCCGGCACTCGTTCCATCTCCAGCAACGCATCGCTGTCGAGAAAACCGGTTTCGACGAGTCCGGGGAGAACCGGCGGTGCGACGTTGCTTCCGGTTGCGATCACGAATGCATCGGCCTCGAGAATTTCCTCGCCGACGCTGATTTCGCTTTCGCTGATAAAACGGGCTTGGCCGCGATGGAGCGGGAAGCGCTCGATGCCGTCGATACGATCCGCGGCAAACTCACCGACGAGCGCGCGCTTACGGGCCGCTATGTACGGCATGTCGATCCGCGGCTCTCCGGTGGTAATGCCGAGCGCCACCGCCGTCCGAATCGCCTGGGCGCGATCGCTGCTCGCGAGCAAAGCTTTGCTCGGCATACATCCCCGCAGGATGCAGAGCCCGCCGAGCGGGCCACGATCGACGATGCCGACCTGCGCCCCGAGTTCGCGCGCGGTTCGTGCCGCAGCGTACCCGCCGCTGCCCGCGCCGATCACCACGAGATCGTAGTGCGTCCGGCGGCTCATCTCCTATTGCCGAGATGGTGTGTCGTCGAAACGAAGCGAACGGTCCCACCGGCCTGGACGAGAATCGAGCGCGTGCGAGCGCGATTTTCGTAGAAGCGTACTCCGTGCACGAGATCGCCGTCGGTAATACCGGTCGCGCAGAAGAGCACCTCGTCGCTCTTGACGAGATCGTCGATTGCGAGCACGCGATCGAGATCGCCGAAACCCATCGCCTGCGCGCGCGCCGCTTCTTGCGGATTTCGCGGCTTCAGTCGCCCCATGAAATTCCCGCCGAGGCATTTAATCGCCGCTGCGGCGAGGACGCCCTCCGGTGCACCACCCGTTCCCATCGCTATATGGACACCGGTGGTATCGATTGCGGTTGCGATGCAGGCATCGACGTCGCCGTCGGAGATCAGTTTGATGCGCGCCCCCGCCGATCGCACCTGTTCGATGAGATCGCCGTGACGCGGTCGATCGAGGATCACCACGCAGATATCGCCGACCGGTTTCTCGAGCGCGCGCGCCACTGCAGCGAGATTCTCACGGACCGAGGCGTCGATATGCACGTGCGGTGCAGCCTTCGGGCCGACGGCGAGTTTCTCCATGTAAGAATCGGGAGCGTGCAAGAGCCCCCCGCGCGGCGCGATCGCCATGACCGCGATGGAGTTCGGCAAACCGTTTGCAACGAGGTTCGTCCCCTCGACCGGGTCGACCGCAATATCGACGGCAGGGCCGCCGCAGCCGACCTCTTCGCCGATGAAGAGCATCGGCGCTTCGTCGCGCTCCCCTTCGCCGATCACGATCCGACCGCTAATCTCCATCTCGCCGAGCGCCGCGCGCATCGCTTCGACGGCTGCCCCGTCGGCGATATCGCGCTCGCCGCGACCCATCCAATGCGAAGCGGCGAGCGCTGCGCGCTCGGTTACGGTAACGAAATCAAGCGAGGGCTTCATACGCTCCTGCGTGGTTGTATCGTTCATCCGCCTCAGGCTACAAGGGAAGCGGTGCGAATCCTTTAACTCCCCCCGGCGTGTCCGAACGTCACGCCAACGCCGTATCGCCCACCGGCTATTCCACCCAGCGCACGCTCGAAGGAGGCATTCCTGCTCTCCTCGTCGTGACGCTCGCAGGGCTCACCCTCGGCTTCTTCCTCTGGGAGAGCTGGGCGGCGCCGAACCTGAGCCCGTTCCTCGACGAGTGCGCGTTCTTCGCGCTCCCGCTGCTCGGGGCGATCGCCGCGGTCGCAAGCTGGCTGGAGTATGCGCGCTATTTTAGCGCCCGAGCCGGGGTAACGTTTGCGAAATCGCTCCGCCACGATGCCATAACGTGGGCCCCGTTCCTGTTGCTCTGGGCCACCTATGTCGTGCCGCCGAACCTGGCGACCGGCTCGCGAATGCTCGTCGTCGCGGCGATGCTCTTTGCGACGCTCAAAGTACTCATCGCCGCGCGGTTTAATCAGACCGTGCGCGAGGTGCTGCTCGATTTCGTCGCCACGCGTGCGGCGATCATCGTCATCGCCGAGCTCGCCGCAGTTATCATCGGACAGCGACCTGGGCAGCACGTCAGCGAGTCCTCGCAATTGCTCCTCGCGGTGTGGGGGCGATGGGACGCCGTCCACTACCTCAACATCGCGACGCATGGCTATCAAGGGACGGAGATGGCCTTCTTCCCGCTCTATCCGATGATGATCCGCGCGCTGGGCGTGCTGGTCGGCAATCATCTCGTCGCCGGCTTGCTGATCTCGAACGCCTGCTTTTTCTTCGGCCTTCTCTTTCTCTATAAATTGCTCGAACGCGAATACGATCGCACCGTTGCGCGACGCGCGATATTTTACGTCTCGATCTTTCCGTCGGCGGTCTTCTTCTCGGCGGTCTACACCGAGTCGCTCTTCTTCATGCTCACCGTCGCGACGTTCTTCTATTTGCGCCGTCGCCGCTGGCTCTTGGCCGGAGCGATCGGGTTCTTCGCCGCGATGACGCGCGTCGAAGGGATTCTGCTCGTCGTGCCTTTTGCGTTGGAGTGGTATGCGGCCTATCGGCCGCGCCTCGTCGAGAACCTACGCTCGCTGCTCCCGGCAGCGTTTATCGGCTGCGGGCTCGCACTCTATATGGCCTACCTGTGGGTGGTCACCGGCGACCCGCTCTTCTTTTCGCACGTCCAAGCGCACTGGAACCGGCACCTCGCGCCGCCGTGGGTCAGCGTCGCCAACTCCTTCCTCGCCATCGCTCACGCGCACTCCGGCGCTGCGGTCGCGAACCAAGCGCTCGAACTCAGTTTTACCGCGCTGATGGTCGCGGTGCTGATGTTCGGTTGGAAGCGCCTGCGCCCGTCGTATATCGCATATATGGCGCTCTCGGTGCTCATCCCGATGTCGACGTCGAGCCTGATGAGCATGCCGCGCTTTGCCCTCGTGCTCTTTCCGCTCTTCGCTATTCTCGCTCGTTGGGGCGATCGTCCTTGGGTCAATAATCTCATCCTCGCGTTCTCGCTCCCGCTGTTAGGGCTTTTCACCGTTCTCTTTGCCGATTGGTATTGGGTTGCATAGTATCGTTCATAGTGTCGCAAAACGCCGCGGCGTCCGCCAATTCACGAAATTTGCGATCGTCGGGCTCTCCGGCACGATCCTCAATTTCGTGCTCTTTACCATCCTCCAGCGTCTCGTTCCCAACCACGACCAAGCGCTGCCCTACGCAATCATCTATTCGATTGCGTTCATGGCCGGCGGCGTCTCGAACTACTATCTCAACCGACGCTGGACGTTCCGTTCCGACGCCAACGCGGTGCGCGAGGGGGTTCAATTCCTCACCGTCTCGGCGCTCGCGCTGCTCGTCGGCCTCGGCGTCGCCCCGCTCACCAAGCCGTTCTTCGGCAACCACTACGGGCATCGCACCTGGCTCGTCGGTACGATCGCGGGAATCTTCGTCAACTTTTTCGTCAATAAATACTGGACGTTCCGGCACACGCGGTGAAATCGTTCCGCTTTCTTCTGCTGGCGATCTGCGTGTTCGGTGCAGCCTTACGGTTGCACGGCATTCATAACCCGATCCTCGACCATCCGAATTGGCGTCAAGGCGATACCGCGAACATCGCACGGAATTTCTATCGTCTCAACGGCAATATTCTCTACCCGCAGACCAACTACGACGGGCCGCCGCCGCACTACGTCGAACTGGAGTTGCAGATCGTCCCGTATCTCGCTGCGGCGCTCTATCATCTCTTCGGTATCCACCCGATCTTCGGACGATTGCTGAGCCTCGGTTTCAGCGTTGCGACCATCGCGGTGATCGGGCTCTTCGGGCGATGGCTTTTCGACGACGCACTCGCCGGGCTCGTCGCCGCACTCGCATTCGCGATCTTTCCCGGAAGCATTTATTACGGCCGAACCTTCACGCCCGATGCAGCGATGGTCTTCTTCTTGACGGCGGCGCTCTATGCAACGGCGCGGCTCCTGTTGGAAGACCTCGCCGTCGAACCGCGTCGGCTCGCACGCGCCGCAGGGCTCTGCACGCTGGCATTACTCGCCAAACCCGTCGCCCTCGCCGGACTCTTTGCCGCGATCGGCCCGCTCGTCGAGCGCCTGCGCGCGAAACACGCGATTCGACCGACCGCGCTCATCGTGCTCGGGTTCGTACCGCTCGCCATCCTCGAGATGTACGACCACGCGGTGCGCGCGCACGCGCAATGGCGCTGGGCGAGCGGTATTCTCTCCAAACACGTCCTTCCGCACCTCATCGGATCGTTTACATCGATTCATGCCTTCGCGTGGCAGATCAAACATGCGCTCTACGGGCTCAACCTCTTCCGGCTCACGATGCTTGGAACGATCGGCACGCTCGTGGTGTTGCTTTCGCTCTTCGCACTGCCACGCGTGAAGGTGCGCTCGCCGCTGCTCCTCCCACTCTGGTTTCTCGGTGCGGCGCTCTACACGTACGCGGTCATCGCCGTCGAACGCGTGGACTACTATCTCTTTTTGCTGCTCCCGCCATGCGCGCTCGCGATCGGCGGCGCCGCCGTCTGGGCGCGCGATCGTTTCGGCGGCAATCCTCGCGCGAGGCTCGTCCTCGCCGCCGGCGGAACGATCGTCGGTGCGGCGGTCCTAATCGGCGGGCTCACGGCGATCGCGCCCTATTATCGCTACAGCAAAACCGCATATCGCAACGCCGTCGCCCTCGACCGTGCGCTGCCGCGAAACGCCCTTCCCGTTATCGCCCATTACGGCCCCGATATTTTCTACTACATGGATCGATTCGGATGGGAGGAGGATCCCTATCTTTGGACGCCGTTCGATGAAGAGAGTGCGATCGCGAAAGGATCGCGCTATTTTATTTCGATCGAAGATGCGCGCTTCCGCAAGAATCTCGAACTCTGCGCGTGGATGTCGCGCTTTCCACTCGTTCGCTTCCCGGGCGTCAGCTGGCCGGTCTACCACACCTCGCTACGGGCGATCCTTCCGGGCGCGCGAAAACGCTGGCGCGCATTTCGCCGTGCCGAACGCGCGGGAGCGGGGCGCGCATTCCTCACCGCGCACGGCCTCTGTCTGCTCCACTCAGGGAAGGGGTAGCAGCGAGGCTCCTCCGAGATTCGAGGAGCTCGACGCTGCAGCGTTGGGGACGCCGGAGCTGACCAGCTGGCGATAGGCAATCAATCGATTGGTGTTCCGCGCGACGTCGAGCTCTAATTCGTATGACGCTTTAATTGCCGACGTCAGATCGGCGGTATCGTAGGTATAGGAAAAGCGATGGAGGTTGCGGACGATCGCCTTGTTGGCGATATCGAGTTGCGCGTACGCTTCAAGAATACGGCGCGCCGCGCTGCGATAGGTGGGATAGTTCGAGCTGACGATGCTTTGTTTGAGGCTCGCACTCTCGATCTCGGCTCGAAGTGCTTGCAGACGCAGGTCCTTCGGCGCGATATGTTCGGCCTGACGGATCGTCCCCAATGCGCCCTGAAGGTCGCCGAGCGTATATTGCTTGTGGGCGAGGTCGGCGGCGGCGGCGACATACCCTTCGCGCACGGTTGCGTCGTGCGGGTCGATTTTTAGCGCGAGACGATAGGAGAGCTCGGCGCCGCGAACGTCGCCGCGAGCGAGTGCGAGACGCCCCTGGTGAACGCGCGTCTGGGCGATCCAGGAAGCGACGGAGTGCGCGCAACCGCTCAGCACGAGCACCGACGCGGCGAGGGCGAGCAAGCGGATACTAGAAGTGAACGTGGACGGCAAAGCGGGCTACCTCCTCGATCAAAAGCGCTGCAGGGACGAAGAGCAACTGCGAGAGTATCGTACCGATTATTGCCGTCAGCGACAAGTAGAAGACCATCGAACGCACGTCATCGATGCTCCGTTTACCGTGGATCGCCTGATCGGTAATCATCGACGAGGTCGGATCGACGAAGAGCGTAAAAAGTATCGTTCCGATGCCGTTGATGACGCCGGAGAGGCTGATCGCGGTGCGCGAGACGGCCGGGTCGAAGACCGAGGCGAGAAACGAGGCTTGGACCCCGATTGCGTAGACCGACATTACCAGCACGTTGAAGATTAACATCCGTCGCGGTAATCGCCGCCACTGGAAGGCGCGTAATTGGGCGAGCGTCGGGAAATGCTGCGCTCGTAAAACCTCCAAAAAAATACGCGGGTGCAGCAGCCGGACGACGGCATGCGGCACCGAGCCGCGCGCCTCAAACGAGGCGACGCCGCGCCGGAAGAGATAGGCGAACATCGGCAGGAAGAGCGCGAAGACGATCATCCCGAAGGTTCCGGCGAGCACGATGAATCGTAATTGTATTTCGAAGGTATGCTGCCAGAGCGCGACATCGCCGGGATGATGGCGGTAGCGCGCCACCGCGTGTCCGGCGGTGTCGGAGAGCGGCCCCACGAAAAACGCCGAGAAGAGATTGGCGAGGCGCCCGGTCGTAACGAAGAGGTTGAAGAGCGAGATCGAGGTAGCGATGCGCTTGGTCTGCACGCCGGCGAGGCGAGCGGCGTATGCACCGATCGTCACGCCCTGCACGATAAACGTGATGACCATCGCGCCCCAGAGCTTCCCCGAAAAGAGATGCGGTATCAGCGGAAGGCTATGCACCGTGCGCTCCCCATCCGATCTCGGCGGCAGCAGTCGGCCCGACGAGCGCGAGCGCGCGTTGTTGCGGCGTAAAGGCGAGTCGCGCGACCTCGAGTACCGCATCGGTGCTCACCGCATCGATCTGCGCCTCGATCTCCTCTTGCGGAATCTCCCGGCTATGGACGAGTTCTTGGCGCCCGAGGCGCATCATGCGGCTCGACGTGCTCTCAAGTCCGAGCATCATGCTGCCCTTCAGGTGTTCCTTCGCCTGTCGCAGCTCTTCGTTGCCGACCGGTTCGCTCGCGAGCCGATCCACCTCATCGAGAATGGTGTCGATGCATGGCTGGGCATTTTTTAGCGACGTGCCGGCATAAACCGCCAGGCTACCGGCCTCGCGATAGGTGCTCCCGTACGCCGTAATCGTATAGACGAGCCCGCGTTTCTCGCGAACTTCCTGAAAGAGCCGGCTCGACATTCCGCCGCCGAGAATCGTTTGCGCGACCGAGAGTGCGTAACGCCGGTCGTCGCGCGCGCTGACGCTCGGGCCGCCGAGAACGAGATGCACCTGCTCGATATCTTTACTTCGACGCACGAGCGAGGTACGAACGGGGGGCGCGGTAGCGACGGGCAATTTCGCGATGCCGCGCTGCTCGCCGAGCGCCGCGCGCGTTAACGCGACGATCTCGTCGTGATCGACGTTTCCGGCGGCGCAGAGCACCACGGCATTCGGTGCGTAATGTGCGGCAAGATGCGCGTGCAGATCGCTCGCTTCCAACGCGGAAACGGTCTCGGGGAAGCCGATGGTCGGCGCACCGAGATCGGATCCCTCCCAGAGTTGCTGGGAGAAGATCTCATGCACGAGATCGTCGGGAGCATCCTCGTACATTTTAATCTCTTCGAGGACGACATTCCGCTCTTTGTGCAACTCCTCGGGGTCGAAGAGCGAGTGCGCGAGCATATCGGAGAGCACGTCGATGGCCAGTGGGACGTGCCGATCGATGACCTTTGCGTAATAGCAGGTCGTCTCTTTATCGGTGAATGCATTCAGATCGCCACCGACGGAATCGAGCGCCTCGGCGATCTCGCGCGCACTCCGGCGATGCGTTCCCTTGAACAGCATATGTTCGACCATGTGCGAGATCCCGCGCAAGTGCGGAGCCTCCGCGCTCGAACCGACGTCAACCCATAAGCCGATACTCGCGGAGCGAACCGAGGACATCGATTCGGTGATGACACGGATCCCGTTCTCCAACACGCTCTTCTTACGCATGGACGCTCCCGCGCACGAGCGCGCGCGCGACCCAGTGCGGATCGGTCACCACGCCGATCCCCGCCTGCAGGCGATGCGCGATCTCCGTCGCGCTCTCGCCGCGCCGGACGCTGAGCGTCAACACGTCGCGCTCGGTCGGCATCGCCTTATCCCCGGAGACGACCGTGCCGGGCGCTACCGGAATCGGCACGACGATCCAGCAATCGACTTCGCGCACCTGCGGCGAGATCGCGAACGAGGTTTCTACCGCGTCGACGAGCTCTCGGTCGAGTTGCGCTTTGCTCACCGCCCCATGAAATTTCTCGCCGGAAAAGCGCAGCCCGACGTAGGCCCGGTCGCGCAGTCCGGCGGCCCGAATCTCGAGCAATTGGACCGGAAGCACGCGCGAAAAAAGTCGCTCCCCGATCGCGACGGCGAGCGCGCGCCGATTACCGCGCGCGCGGGCTTCGGCATCGATCTGCGCGATCGACGGATGAACGCGTTGCGCCGCACGGACGATCCCCGGAGTCGTCAACATCAGCAGCGCGACGAGCGCCGCGCCGACCGCCTTAATAGGATGCCGCAACGTAGGCACGTACCTTCGCCGGCTCGCCGCAGGCCACGCAAGTTTTCTCGTCGCCGTCGAGCGGCCGAAGGACGCGCGTCGTCGCCGAACATTCCGCTTTGATGTGCGCTTCGCACTCCGCGCGGTCGCACCAAGCGATATCGAGCATTCCCGCCCGTTCGCGCGCCGCGGAAAAAAAGGCGTCGCGATCGACGATGCGGATGATGCGCGCATCGAGCGCGGCTTTCGCTTGGGCATAGAGCGACTCTTGCACCAGCTCGAGCGTGCGGCGTAATTCTCCTTCGAGCGTGTCGACGGCGATGCTGCGCGAGCGGTCCGCAACACCTTTCTCCAGGTCGCGTCGAACGAGCACGACGCTGCCTGCATCGACGTCCCGCGGGCCGATCTCGATACGCACCGGTACGCCGCGCATCTCCCACTCGGCATACTTCCATCCCGGTGATTGGTCGCGATCGTCGACGCGCACCCGCATCCCCGAACGTTTGAGCGTTGCGGCCAATTCGTGCGCGCGCTCGATCGCGCGCCGATCCTCACCACGAACGATCGGCACGAAAACCGCTTCGATCGGCGCGAGCTTGGGCGGAAGGCGCAGGCCGCGGTCGTCGCCGTGCGCCATAATCGTCGCGCCGAGCATCCGCCAGGAAACGCCCCATGAGGTCGTATAAGCAAACTTTACCGTGCCGTCGAGATCGGTGAACGCAATATCGAAGGCCCGCGAAAAATTCTGCCCGAGATCGTGCGAGGTCCCCGATTGGAGTGCTTTACCGTCGGGCATTAAGGCTTCGATGCTGTAGGTCTCGACCGCCCCCGGGAAGCGTTCGCTCGCGCTCTTCGGCCCGCTGAGCACCGGCAAGGCCGCGACGTTCCGCGCGAATTCTTCGTAGACGCCGAGCATCTTCAGCGTCTCCTCGCGCGCCTCTTCCGCCGTTGCGTGTGCGGTATGCCCCTCTTGCCAGAGAAATTCCATCGTGCGCAAAAACGGACGCGTCGCTTTCTCCCAGCGCACGACGTTGGCCCACTGATTGATGAGGATCGGAAGGTCGCGGTAGGATTGGACCCACTGCGCGTACATGGTACCGATCGTGACTTCGGAGGTCGGGCGAATCGCCAATCGTTCGGTGAGCTTCTCTCCTCCGCCGTGGGTTACCCAGGCGACCTCGGGTGCAAAGCCTTCGACGTGCTCCGCCTCTTTGGTCAGCAGACTCTCGGGAATCAAAAGCGGGAAATAGGCATTCTCGTGCCCCGTCGCTTTGAACCGCGCGTCGAGTTCGCGCTGAAGATTCTCCCAGAGGCCGTAGCCGTACGGACGCAGGACGACGCATCCGCGGACCGGTGCATAGGAGATCAGTTCGGCCTTCAGACAGACCGCGGTATACCACGCCGAGAGATCCTCGGATTTCGGCGGGATCGACTTGGGGAGCGCAACGGGAGCTTCGGACATAGGCGCACCGGGTTCGCGCGATTTAGCGGGGCCGCCTGCGCGCGGACGCGAACTCGGGAGCCGTCCATGCCCAAACTTACCCGCATCTATACGCGCACCGGCGATGACGGTAGCACCGGTCTCGTCGGCGGCCAGCGCATCGCCAAGAATAGCCTGCGCATCGAGACCTATGGAACGGTCGACGAACTCTCGAGCGCGATCGGGCTCGCCCGCACCGCGCTCCGGCCGCTCCTGGCGACGCACGAACGCGCAAAGCGCCTCGATGCATGGCTGAATTGGGTGCAGGACGCCCTCTTCAATTTGGGGAGCGATCTCGCCACGTTACCGAGCAACCGCTGGGAGGGTATGCCGCTCACCTCTGCGGAGGATGTGCTTGCACTCGAACGAGCGATCGACGAAGCGCAGCGCGACCTCGAGCCGCTCGCGAATTTTATCCACCCCGGCGGGGCCCCGACCGGTGCGTTTCTCCACCTGGCGCGCACGATCTGCCGGCGTGCAGAGCGCTTGCTCGTCACCTTACGCGGGGAAGAGGAGGGGCTTTCGATCGAAACCCTGCACTTTCTCAATCGCCTCTCCGATGCGCTCTTCGTCTGGTCGCGCTGGATCAACGCCGAGTTACGCGAGCCCGAATACCTCTGGAACCCGAAAGGCACCCCGCCGCCGCTCTAACTATCGCCGAGGGCAGAGCCTTCGAAATCCGCCGCCGGTAGGGGAACGCCTCCTACGCTAGGGGGACGCTGCGACCGGGCCTGCGAAGAGCGCGGCCGATGGCATTTTTTGAACGGCTGTTCGCTACAACGAACGTCGAGCGGCTGCGCGCGCTCGCACAACGAAAAATTCTCAAACGCGCTCTATCGGCGAAAGATCTCGTAGCAATCGGGCTCGGCACGATGATCGGCGGCGGCATCTTCACCACCATCGGCACCGGCGTCAAGGGCGCGGGCCCGGCAGTCATCGTCAGCTATCTCCTCGCCGGAATCACATCGTTCTTCGCCGCGCTCTGCTATGCCGAGCTCGGCGCGATGGTGCCGATCGCCGGAAGCGCGTACACCTACGCCTATGCGACGATGGGCAAACTCTTTGCCTGGATTATCGGATTCGCGCTGATCTTCGAATACGGAATAAGCGCCGCACCGGTCGCACAGCAATTTTCAGCTGCCTTTCAAGATGTTTTGAAGTCGATCGGGTTGGTTCTCCCGGCGTGGGCGCAGCAATCGAATCTCGTTATTCACGGGCAATGGTGGCAGCTCAACACTTGGGATCTCGCGCATTCTCAAGTCGACGTCGTCGGGGCGCTCTTCGTTCTCGCGCTCTCGCTCCTACTCTCGGTCGGCATCCGCGAAACTGCGACGACCAATAACGTCTTCGTCGTCCTAAAAATTTCGGCGTTGATGGTCTTTATCGTCGCCGGACTCTTTCTCTTCCATCCGGCAAACCTCCACGATTTCAATCCGTTTGGTTGGGGGAAGCTCACACCGTTCGGGGGCTCGGCGGACTATAACTCAACCGTTCAACCCTACGGCATCGTCGCGATCGCGGCGTACGTCTTCTTTAGTTACATCGGTTTCGATACCGCCACGACGACCGCCGAAGAGTGTAAGAACCCCAAGCGCGACGTACCGCTCGGCGTTCTCGGGGCCTTGGGAATCGGAACGCTCATCTACTGTGCGACGGCGATCGTGCTCGTCGGCGCGATGCCGTGGTCGACGGTGCCGATCAAAGATCCGCTGGTCATCGCCCTTGCCCCGCTGCACCTTCCGTTCGTCAGCGCGATTATCGTGATCGGCGTGCTCGCCGGCACGACGAGCGTTGCGCTCAGTTCGCTCCTCGGCCAGTCGCGAATATTTTATGTAATGGCCCGCGACAAAATGCTGCCGCCAATCGTCGCCAAGGTGCATCCGAAATTCAAAACACCGGTGAATACCACGATGTTTACCGGCTTTGCCGTCGCCATCCTCACGCTTGTGGTCCCGCTCAATCAGCTCTTGAATCTCGTCAATATCGGTACGCTGATCGCCTTCACCGTCGTCTGCGCCGGGGTTCTCTACCTGCGCAAGCGCAAGCCCGATATGCCGCGGAGCTTCCGCGTGCCCTTCGTGCCGCTCTTCCCGATCTTGGGCATCGTGTCGTCGCTCTTTCTCGCGATCTTCGGGCTCTCGCGCACGACCTGGGAATGGTTCGCCGGCGCGCTCGTGATCGGTTTGATCTTCTTCTTCAGCTATGGATTCTGGCGCTCGAACCCCGAGCAAATCGTACCGGTCGACGAACCCGAAGGGCTCAGCGAGGTTTAACGGCGCCCTGAAAATTGAGACCCGGGGTGAGAATATCGACCCGGTTCTTCGCCTTCTCGTATGCTACGTGGACGGCGAACGCGCGCGAAATAATCGCCGCATCGACCATCGTTCGGCCATGCAGCACGAACGGCGCGCGACTTAATTCGATCGCCCGCCCGTTGAGATTCGCATAGCGATCCCCGAGCCGAAAGCGCACGACGGTGCGCCCGCGCATGAGGATCACCTCGCGTTTTGCAGGGATCAGCTCGATCCGGCCGCCGACGCGCCGCGCTATTCCACGAACCGGAAGAAAGAGATGTTCGTCGGCGGTAACGAACGGCGCGACGCGCGGATCGACCACGCGGCCGTTCACGCGCAGCTCCGGGCGCTGCGCGAGCGCGAGCCAAAGGGCCGCAAAGCCGGCCAGCGCGCAGGTCAGCAAGATCGTGCGAGCGCGTGGAACGGTGTAGGTCATGTGACGAGCGTTACCTCGTGCCGATACGACGGATATTTTTCAAGGATGACGCGCTCGATCTCGACGCGCAACGCCCCGAGCAACTCATCTTCGGGATAGGTGCCGATCAGCGCGCCGCCGCGATAGATCGCGCCTTTCCCCTTACCGCCGGCGACGCCGACATCGGCCATTTTGGACTCGCCGGGGCCGTTGACGACGCAACCCATCACCGCGACCTTGACCGGTGCGGTATAGAGTTTGGCGATCGCTTCGACGCTGCGCCCGAGTTCGAGGACCGAGATCTCCGCGCGGCCGCAACTCGGGCAAGCGGTGATGTCGAAGCCTTTTTCGCGCAACCCCAACGATTTGAGAATACCCCAGCAGACCGGAATCTCTTCGATCGGGTCGGCGGCGAGCGAGACGCGAATCGTGTCGCCGATTCCTTCGAACAGGAGGATCCCCAAGCCGATCGACGACTTGATCGTTCCGTCGCGCAGGAGCCCGGCTTCGGTAATCCCGAGATGGAGCGGATACGGCGTACCGCGGTCGCGAAGGCGCGCGTCCATCAATCGATACGCGTGAACGGTCGTGAGCACGTCATGCGCCTTCAACGAAACGGCGATATCGTCGTGCCCGTGCTCTTCGAGCATGGCGATGTGACGGAGCGCCGATTCGACCATCGCCTCGGCGCTATGGCCGAGCCGCTCTTCCAGATCCGGCGCGAGCGAGCCCATATTCACCCCGACGCGAATGGGAATTCCGCGTCGCTTTGCTGCCTGAACGACCTCGGCGACCTTCTTAGGATCGCGTATGTTACCGGGATTGAGCCGCAGCTTCGCAACCCCGGCCTCGATCGCGGCGAGCGCCATGCGATGGTCGAAGTGAATATCGGCGACGATCGGCACCGGCGAACGGTGGACGATCGCCGGAAGCCCAGCGGCGTCGGGCGGATCTTTCACCGTCACGCGGACGACCTCGCAGCCCTCCATCGCCAAGCCGTAGATCTGTTCGAGCGTTGCCTCGGCATCTGCGGTGTCGGTCGTCGTCATCGATTGCACGACAACCGGATGATCGCCCCCGATCCAGACGCGTTTGACATCGTCCTTACCGGTTTTGTTGAAGAGCTCGATCGCTTTGCTCTTACGGCGAAGACGAAGCATCAGTTCAGCGCCCCTTTACCGGCGATAATGTTGCCGATATCGTGAACGGCGATGACGGCGAAGAGCGCGAGCACGACGGCAAAGCCCGCGAAATGGACCATCGCTTCGCGCTCCGGATCGACCGGTTTGCCGCGAATCAATTCGGCGATAATGAATGCGGCACGGCCGCCGTCGAGCGCGGGAATCGGCAAGAGGTTAAAGAGTCCGAGTGCGAACGAGATCGTAGCCGCGAGTGCAAAATACGGACCCCAGCCGAGATCTTGAATCGCAATCGCGGCGCGGCCGATGCCGATCGGCCCGCTGACCTGCCCCGCATACTTCGTGAAATGCGTGACGAGCTTCTCGATACTGCCGACGCTTTGCGCGGCGATCAAGCCGTAGGTGTAGCCCGCATCGATGAAGGCATCTTTGAGGCCGACGCGCTCGTAAGGAACGCTCGCCTCGATTCCGATGCAGCCGTCGCGTGGATTCCCCGGGCAGGGTGCGGGAACGGCGACGCGCACGAGCGTCGCGCCGTCGTGCAGAAAACCGATCCGCAGCGTCTTTCCAAGCGAACCGTGCAGTTTCTTCACCAACGATGTGCCGCTGGAATACGGAATGCCGTTCACGGCAAGGATCTTGTCGCCGGGGGCGATCCCAGCGCGCTGCGCCGGCGAGCCGCTCTCGACCAGGGCGACGACGGTGTTCGGCTGGGAGGAAGCAACCCCGAATGCCACGATGCCGATAAAAAGAATCACATAGGCAAGAAGAAAATTGACGATCGGCCCGGCGAGCACGATCGCCAGGCGCGCGAGCGGCCGCTTGCTCTGAAAGTCGCCTTCTTCTGCCTGCTGCGTACCGCGAAATTCCCGTTGCTGTTCGGCCTGCGTTCGCGTCCCGTCCTCACCGAGCATCGCGCAGTATCCGCCGATCGGAAGCGCCCGTACCGAATAGAGCGTGCCGCTTCGCGGGCTGGTATACCCGAAGATTTTCGGCCCCATTCCCAACGCGAATTCATTCACGCGCACGCCGTTGCGACGCGCGATAAAAAAATGCCCGAGCTCGTGGAGCACCACGAGAATCGAAAGCATGACGAGGAACGTCAGGATTTTTCCGAACATCGCGATCGGAATTAACGACAAAAGATGCATTTAGACTCCGGGTGAGAGGGAAGCGCGCCCGGCGAGGCGAGCGCGCACGAAAGTTCGGGCCGCTGCATCGGCGATGCGAAGGCCCGGGAGCGTGAGATCGTACGCCGGGAGCCCCGCGAGCGCTTCTCCGACGAGCAGAGGGATATCCCCGAACCGAATGCCGCCGGCAACGAAGGCCTCAACGGCGATCTCGTTTGCCGCGGAGAGCACGGCCGGGGCACAACCGCCGCGCCGCAGGGCGTCGTAGGCGAGGGCCAGGCTGGGGAAGCGCTGCGTATCGACACGTTCGTAATCATAACGCAGCAGGCTGGAATTCGGTTGTGCCCCCAGCAGTTCGAGCGGGTCGGAGGGTGCCGCCGAGGAGGCCGCCTCGAGGCGATCGGGGTACGCGAGGGCATACCCGATGGGAACCCGCATGTCGGGGGCGCAGAGCTGTGCCTTGACGCTACCGTCGGCGAAGAGCACCGCGCCATGGAGCAGCGACTGCGGATGGACGACCACCAGCACTCGCTCGGCCGGCATCGAGAAGAGCCGCGCCGCCTCGATGACTTCCAACCCTTTATTCATCAGCGTTGCCGAATCGATGGTGTTTTTCGTGCCCATTCGCCAGGTGGGATGATTCAATGCCTGCTCGAGCGTCGCCGACGCGAGCATCTCCGTCGACGCCGTGCGAAACGGGCCGCCCGAGGCCGTAATCAGCAGCGCTGCAACGCGGGCGCGATCCTCGCCGACGAGGCATTGGAAGAGCGCGCTATGCTCGGAATCGACGGGTAGTAATCGTCCTCCACCGCGAACGCTCGCATCGACCAACAACTCGCCGGCGGCAACGATCGCTTCTTTATTGGCGACGGCGAGATCGATACCACGCTCGGCGGCGGCGAAGAGCGCATCGAAGGCGACCGCTCCGGTGGTCGCCGCAAGGACGATATCGGCACCGCTTCCCGTCGCAGCACGCACGAGCCCTTCGGTTCCCGTTCGCGCATCGACGACCACCTGAGGATGAAAGATCCGTACCTGCTGCTCGAGGAGCGATCGGTTTGCACCGGCTGCAAGAGCGACCACTTCAAAGCGCTCGGGATTTGCGGCGATGACGTCGAGTGCTTGCGTTCCGATCGACCCCGTCGAGCCGAGGATCGCCACCTTTCTGCGTGCCATTTTCAGCGGACGCTCAACAGCCCGAGGATATGCAACGCAGCGAAAAAGACCGTCCCGCCGAAGAGATAGGAGTCGAAACGGTCGAGAAATCCGCCATGCCCGACGATTGCGGTGCCCGTATCTTTCACGCCGACATCGCGTTTGAGCGCCGATTCCACCAAGTCGCCGGCCTGCGCGCCGATATTGGTCGCGGCAGCGAGTGCTACCGCTTGCCAGAGCGTCAAGCCGAGCGGTGCGTAAAAGCTGGCGGCCGCAGCGAACGCGGCGACGCAGAGCAGCGCACCGAGCGATCCTTCGACGGTCTTCTTCGGTGAAATGCGCGTGAGTTGTCGGCGCCCGAAACGGTTGCCGATCAACATCCCGAAAATATCGGTGAATGCGATACAGAGGAGCGCAAAGACGGTCCAGTAGGCTCCGACGCCGGGAAGGTTCCGCAAGAAAACGAGGTAGGTGAGCAGTTTCCCGATATAGAGGACGGCGAGCAACGTATAGGCGGTGCGCGCGAAATATCCGCGCTGGTCGCCGTACATGCCGATGGAAAAAGCGGCGATCGTCACCCCGGCGAGCAGAACGCCCTCCCATTTTTGCAGTCGACCGAGACTCGCAAGAACGATATAGGCAAAAACGCCGAGGACGGCGATCGGATACTCGAGCTCTTGCCCTTTGATTTCACAGAGCGCGTTGAGTTCGTAGAGACATGCGAGGCCGATCGCCAGCACCAAAAGATCGAACGCGGGCGCCCAGACAATTGATGGTAAGCCGATCGCGGCGATGAGAAGCCCCACGGCAACGCGGCGCTTGGTCACCTGAGGACGCCCCGATCGAACGGCGGTCGCCGAACTCGATGCGACCGACTCGCTCATGCGCCCCAGCGCCGAGCGCGCCTCCCGAATTCCTCGATCGCTGCGGTAAAATCGGAGCGCGAAAAATCCGGCCAAAAAATATCGCTCATCACCAGCTCGGCATAGGCCGCTTGATAGAGCAAGAAGTTCGACAGGCGTCGCTCGCCGCCCGGCCGGATCACCAAATCGGGATCGGGAAGATCGCCGGTCGCAAGATGTGCCGAGAGCGTCTCCTCGCTGATTTGGTCGGGAGCCAAGGTGCCCGCGGCGACCTCGCGAGCGAGGGCGCGCATCGCATCGCGCAATTCGGCCCGCGAACTATAATTGACGGCGAGGTTTAACAGCAGACCGGTATTGCCGGCAGTATCGCGGGCGAGCGACTCCAGCGCCTCGCGCGAGCGCGCGGGCAACGCCTCCCAATCGCCGATGATGCGAACGCGAACGTTATTTTTATTGAGTTCGGCAAGCTCGGTACGAGCAAAAAAGACGCAGAGATCGAACAAAAACGAGATCTCGGTCGGCTCGCGACGCCAGTTCTCGGTCGAAAAGCCGTAAACGGTGAGAACCTCGACGCCGAAATCGCTAGCAGCGCGCGTGATCTCGCGCAGTGCGAGGATACCGCGACGATGCCCTTCGACGGCGGGAAGCCCGCGCTGCCGCGCCCAGCGGCGATTGCCGTCCATGATGATCGCGATATGCCGCGGTATCGTCGCGTTTGCTCCGGTACTCGGGGCGGCAGCAGGGGCTTTCACGATCCCTCGATGCGGTCGTACCGTTCGTATCCGACCAACAGTTCTAGCCCGCTCTCGACGGCCCGTACGGCAATGACGCGGAGCGTTCCGACCCCGGCCCAGCCTCCATACGGCCGCACGACATGCGTCCGCACGCACCGATCGCCAAGCAATCGGCGAGCATGGACCTCGGGCATCAACGCCAATTGCGGGTCCATGAGGAGTTGCGTCAGACCTCCATCACTTCTTTTTCTTTCGTTACGACCAGTCCATCGATATCTTTGCTATATCGATCGGTCAATTTCTGCAGATGCTCCTGCATCCGCTTGCTCTCGTCTTCGGTAATTGTCGAGCTTTTCAATTGCGCTTTGATATCGTCGTGCGCTTTATGGCGTACATTACGAAGCGCAATTTTTCCGTCTTCGGACTTCTTCTTGATGACTTTCACGAGATCGCGACGGCGCTCTTCGTTTAGCGGTGGAACGCTCAGGCGAATGGTGGTGCCGTCGACGTTCGGGCTCATGCCGAGATCGCTCTTTTCGATCGCCTTGCGGATCTCGCCGACGACGCCTTTATCGTAAGCGGTGATGACGAGCGTTCGCGCGTCGGGCGTAGCGATACCGGCGACCTGCTTTAACGGAACGCTCTGCCCATAGGCATCGACGTGTAAACGATCGAGCAGCGCGGGGGTTGCACGCCCGGTGCGAATCGCTGCAAATTCCGCGCGCGTGGCATCGACGCATTTCTGCATCTTGCTTTCGACATCTTTAAAAAACGACTCGTTCATGCAACTCCTCCGGCGATCACCGTCGCCTCATTTTTTCCAACGTAGGTTCCGATTGCTTCGCCGTAGATCGCGCGTCGAATGTTTCCCGAAACGCCCATGTCGAAGACGAGAATCGGCAACCGATTATCCATGCAGAGCGCCATCGCCGTCGTATCCATCACTTCCAAGCCGCGATTGAGCGCATCCATGTAATCGATCCGCTCGAAGCGTCGGGCGTCCGGATCCTTTTTGGGATCGGAGGTATAGATGCCGTCGACCTTGGTCGCCTTGAGAATCGCCTGCGCGCCGACCTCGACCGCTCGCAGCGCTGCGGCGGTGTCGGTCGTAAAGTACGGGTTCCCGGTCCCTGCTGCAAAGATAACGACGCGCCCTTTTTCGAGATGGCGAATCGCCCGCCGACGGATATAGGGTTCGGCGATTTGATGCATCGCAATCGCCGTCTGCACGCGCGACGGTACGCCGATTCGTTCGAGTGCATCCTGCAGCGCCAGCGCGTTGATCGTGGTGGCGAGCATTCCCATATAATCGGCGGTTGCGCGCTCCATGCCCGCGGCCTCGTGCTCTTTTCCGCGCCATATATTTCCGCCGCCGACCACCACGGCGATACTGACACCGCTGCGCGCGACGTCGGCGATCTCCCGCGCCATCGTCTCGGTCGTCCGCACGTCCACGCCGTTAGCGCTCGAAGCGAACGCCTCGCCGGAGAGTTTGATGAGGACGCGAGAGAATCTCGCGGTGCTCGCCTGCACGTGTGTCTACTCGCCCAGCGCGAACTTCACGAATCGCCGAACGCGGATGTTCTCGCCGAGCGCTCCCACGGCGGCATTCACGAGATCGCCTACCGTGATCGAATCGTCCTTCACGAACGACTGATCGAGCAAACAGTGCTCTTCGTACCACTTGTTGAGCTTGCCCTCGACGATTTTCGCAGCGACCTCGGGCGGCTTCCCTGCGGGCACCGACTCTTCGAGCTCTTTGCGCGCCTGCGCGACGACGTCTTCGGGGACCGAGGCGCGATCGAGGTACGCAGGCGACATCGCAGCGACGTGCATCGCCACGTCGCGAACGAGCTCGCCGAACTTCGGATTCCGCGCGACGAAATCGGTCTCGGAATTAATCTCAACGAGAACGCCGATCTTCCCGCCGGCGTGAATGTAGCTGCCGACCAACCCTTCGTTCGCCGCCCGCTCCGATTTCTTCTGCGCTTGCGCCGCACCGCGTTCGAGCAGCAACGCCTTGGCGCGCTCGCGGTCACCGCCGGCTTCCACCAGCGCTTTTCGGCAATCCATCATCGGGGCGCTGGTCTCGTCGCGTAGGGCCTTAATCTCATCGGCCTTCGGTTGGTAGGTCATAGTACTCACAGATTCTCTCCTTGGCGTTCGTTTGCTTTCATGCGTACGAAGAGAGGCCGACGACGGCCTCCCTTGCGACGGGTCTCCTCACGGGCGCGCAACTTTTAGCCGGCGACGGCCTCTGCCGCCTCGAAGGCGCCTGCTTCGTCGATCGGGGCTTGGGCGTAGACGGCTCCGTCGAACGAGCTCTCCGCCTCGGTGCGGCCCTCGATGATCGCGTCGGCCATCTTGCCGACCATCAGCTTCACGGCACGAATCGCGTCGTCGTTGCCCGGAATCGGGTAGTCGATCTCGTCGGGGTCGCAGTTGGTATCGATCACCGCGATCGTCGGGATGCCGAGTTTGCGCGCCTCGAGGACGGCGATGCGCTCCTTCTTCGGATCGACGATGAAGATCGCATCGGGGAGGCGATGCATCTCTTTGATACCGCCGAGGAAGCGTTCGAGCTTGTTGAGCTCGTCCTGGAGCTTCGCGACCTCTTTCTTGGGCAAGCGGTCGAAGTCGCCTTGCAGGCGCATCTCTTCGAGCTCGCGCAGGCGCGCGATGCGCTTCTGAATCGTCGAGAAGTTCGTCAGCGTTCCGCCCAACCAGCGCTGGTTGATGTAGAACGTTCCGGCGCGCTCGGCCTCATCTTTGACGACCTCTTGGGCCTGCTTCTTCGTTCCGACGAAAAGAATGACGCGCCCCTCGCGCGACATCTGCTTGACGACCTCGTAGGTGTCGCGGACGCGCTGGAGCGTGATGGCGAGATCGATGATGTAGATACCGTTGCGTTCCTGGAAGATGTACGGTTTCATCTTCGGATTCCAACGGCGGGTCTGGTGACCGAAATGTACGCCGGCTTCAAGAAGCTCGCGCATAGAGATAACAGACATGAAGGGGTTCCTTTCAGCTGGCCCCCGACCGCGATGCTCTCCGAGCGGTGCGAGCGTTTCTTTGGGACCATCGAAGCCCAGCCTCCATGCCGGGCGAGTTGACAACCCTCGGAGTATAGCACGGGCGGAGGGAGGTTATGCAAGCGCGAAGGAGCCTCCGATGCGATATCTCGTTACCGGAGGCCTCGGATTCATCGGCTCGGCCTTCATCCGCTTGCTTGCCGCCGAACGCCCGGAGGTCGAGATCGTCAACCTCGACGCGATGACCTATGCGGCGAATCCCGCGAACCTCGCCCAGCTCCCCGCCGGAGCGCGCTACCGCTTCTTGAAAGGCGATATCACGGACCCGGCTGCGGTTGCCGAAGCGATCGGCGACGGGATCGATGCGATCGTCAACTTCGCCGCCGAGACGCACGTCGATCGCTCGATCCTCGATCCCGAGGCCTTTTTACGCACCGACATCCTCGGCACGCATACGCTGCTCGAGGCGGTCCGCGAGCGCGGCATCGCCCGCTACCTTCAGGTCTCTACCGACGAGGTGTACGGAGACGTCGAGAGCGGGGAATCCATCGAAAGCTCCCCCCTGCGCCCGCGCAGCCCCTACAGCGCGAGTAAGGCCGGGGGCGACCTCCAGGTACTCGCCTACCGCACCACTTACGGGCTCCCGGTGCTCATCACGCGCGGTAGTAATACCTACGGCCCCTACCAGTACCCCGAGAAGCTCATCCCGCTCTTCGTGACCAATCTGATCGACGACCAAAGCGTGCCGCTCTACGGTGACGGCCTGCAGGTACGCGACTGGCTCCACGTCGAGGATCATGCACGCGGTATTCTCGGCGTCCTCGAGCGCGGCGAACTCGGCGAGGTTTACAATATCGGCGGCGGTAATCCGCGGACCAATATCGAGATCACCCGCCGCCTGCTCGAGGGCTGCGGGCGATCTTTCGAGAGCCACGTGCGGCACGTCGCCGATCGCGAAGGGCACGACCGTCGCTACGCGATTTCGAGCGCGAAGGCGCACGCATTGGGATGGCGCCCGCAGATCGATTTCGAAGGCGGGCTCGAGGCGACCATCGCCTGGTACCGAGAGCACGAATCGTGGTGGCGCCCGCTCAAATCCGGAGAGTTCCTCGCATACTACCAGCGCCAGTACGCGCACCGATAAGGAGATCGCTCGCCGATGAAAGGCATCATCCTCGCAGGTGGGCTCGGCAGCCGCTTGCGCCCGCTCACGAAGGTTACCAACAAACATCTCTTGCCGATCTACGACAAGCCGATGATCTACTATCCGATCGAAACGCTGGTCCGCGCCGGCATCCAAGATATCATGATCGTTACCGGCGGAAACTCGGCGGGCGATTTCCTTCGCCTGCTCGGTAACGGCTCGGAGTTCGGGCTCAAGGATATCTATTACACCTATCAAGAGGGCGAAGGCGGAATCGCCGACGCGCTCAAACTCTGCGAGCATTTCGCCGAAGGGAACCGCGTCGTCGTTATTCTCGGCGACAATATCGTGCAGGACGATATCTCGCCATACGTGCGCCGCTTCGAGCAACAAGATTCCGGCGCGCGCATTCTCCTCAAAGCCGTCGAAGACCCGGAGCGCTTCGGCGTACCCGAACTCGACGGCGAGCGCATCGTGCGGATCGAAGAGAAACCCGCGCAGCCCAAGAGCGGCTATGCGGTAACCGGAATCTACATGTACGACCGCCGCGTTTTCGATTTTATCCGCCGCATCAAGCCCTCGCACCGGGGAGAGCTCGAGATCACCGACGTGAATAACCACTACATACGCGAAGGCGATCTGCATTACGACATCCTCGACGGTTGGTGGACCGATGCCGGCCAGTTCGAATCGCTGTTCAACGCGACACAGCTTATCGCACGCGAACGGATGGGGTCGGGAGACGGCACGTGAGGACGAACTAGCCCGATGCCGTTCTGTGCCGTCTGCGAATCGGAGATCTCGGCGTGGCTCCCGCACCCGAACGCTAGTGCCCGTAGCCCGCTCATGGCGATGATGGGCACGGTGGGCTCCGACCTTCGGAACTATTTGTGTCCGAATTGCGGGTGCAACGATCGCGACCGCCACCTTTGGCTCTATCTCACCATTTCCGGGGTCGCCGACCGCATCGCGGGAGCGCGCATCCTGCATATCGCCCCCGAAGCGAAGATCGTCCCCCTTATTTCAGCCCGACGACCCGCCGCATATATTCGGGGCGACCTCTTCCCGAGCTCGCCGGATCTCGTCCGCGTCGATTGCGAACGCATGGAATTCCCCGACGCAAGCTTCGATCTCATCCTGTGCAACCACGTGTTAGAACACGTTTCGGATCCCGAGGCCGCGTCTCGCGAATTTTATCGCACGCTCTCCCCCGAAGGCTATCTTGTCGCCCAGACCCCATACGTACCCACGCTCCGCTACCGGCTGGAATTCGTCGGATCGCTCTCCCCAGAGCAGGCGCGGTTTTTCTATGGACAGGAAGATCACGTTCGGCTCTTCGGACGCGATGTTGCCGACTGCATTCGCAGTTCGGGGCTTGAAGGCGACCTTTTCCCCCACGACCGGGTGCTTCCGCAGCACGACGCAGCTCGATACGGCTGCAACCCGCTCGAACCGTTTTTTCTCTTTACGAAGAAATAGCCGGAACGATACGCGCGCTTTCGAAATAAGCGCGAATCGCCGATGGCTCGTTCCACATCATCACATCGAGAATAGAGAGGCCGGGCTCGTAGGCGAATGGTCCGGTCGCATAAACGAAATCGGGGGTTTCAAGAAACGAGAGCGTTACGCCGCGCGAAGCAAAATCCGCTGGATTAAAAAGCTCGCGTCCACCGATAGGGTTGACATATTCGCCTGCACCCACCGCCGCAGCGATTCGCGGCGCCCACCCCCCGGGGCTCGTCCGATCGGGCAGATCCAGCTGCATCTCCGAGCAAATTTCATAATGGAAAGGAATGTCGAGGTAGGAACACGTGAGTTTTAACGAGCGCACGTTCACCTCGACCATCGTTTCCGCAGTTCGAGCAAACGTATCGCGCACGATATCTTCAACGACCGCAAAAAACGGGGCGCGCTTGCGATAATGGCTTATCGCACCGAGCACCTGCTGCGACGCTGCAGTCAAATCCCCAACCATGACCTCGCGAATACGTTGCGAACGCGAGGCGTTCCGAACGGGTAGCTGAATATATGCCCACCCCCCGTCACGCCGCAAAACGCGATTTCGCGTCATCCAGGATTTCGGCGTATATTGGGTGATGTCGAAAACGATCCAGCGATCGCTGCGAGCGATCAGCGCAAAGTGACCGGCGTTCGGAAAGAAGTACGGTTGCATGATCGCCAGCCGCATCGGTTTAGGTTAAATATCTCTGCAAGGCGTGCGCGTGGCGGGAAGCGACACGAATGACCCCACCGATCGCATCGATATCCTCCTCGGTCACGAGCGCGCCGATCGGCAGCTGGATGAGTTTCGAACAGAGCGCGTCGGTCGTCGTAAGCCGATCGAGATACTGAGGGTATTGTGTTGCATAGGGAACGCTACGATGGACTCCGGGGAAAAAGTACCGTCGCGCGTAGATATTTTCGGCCTTGAGCAGACGGGCGAGTCGATCTCGCGAGAGCCCGAAGGTATCCTCATCGACGGCGCAGACAAGGTATTGCCTGTTTGAGAAATCAACACCCGATGGCTCGCAGAGTTCTATACCCGGAACCTCGCTGAGCGCCGCGGCGTAACGAGCGGCCAGCGCCTGATTTCGCGCTATGTGTTCGTCGAGGTCGTCGAGGCTCATGAGTGCTATCGCCGCCTGCGCCTCCGACATCCGCCCATTCGTGGTTACCGGGACCTCAACGATACGCCCCATTCCATAGCCGCAACGCATATTCCGCAAGAGCGCCGCGAGGTCGTCATCATTGGTGCAGATACAACCGCCCTCGGTCGACCCGAGCACCTTCGTTGCATGAAATGAAAACACTTCGGCGAGTCCGAAGCTTCCTAGACGGCGTCCGCCGATACTCGACCCGATACCGTGCGCCGAATCATAAAATACCGGAATTCCCTTCGATTCAGCAAAGTGTTGTATCGATCCAAAATCCACCGCGCCGCCCCACAAGTTCACCCCAAGGATGGCGCGAAGGTCGGGCTCGAAGGCACGATCCAGGGATTCGGGCGTCACATGATGCGTTGATGCGTCGACATCGCAAAAGACCGGATCTAAGCCTGCGAAAGAGATCGCTTGTGCGGTTCCCACGAACGTGAACCCCGGCACCAGGATCTTGCCGCTGCGAAAAAGCGCCTTCGCGATCATGATAAGGCCTATAGTTGCGTTCGTAACGGCTATCGCGTGACGAACTCCGAAGAACGCCTCCAGCCGCGCTTCCAACCGCTCCAATAAGGGCCCGTGATTGGTGTAATATCTCCGGTTGAAAATATCGCGCATCGCCGCTTCGTAGCGGTCCCAGGAAGGGAAGTAGAGCTGACCGACCGGGATAATTTTAGAAAACTGTGGACTACCGCCGGCGACTGCAAAATCCGCTACGGAGCGCTTCTCGGTCATGACCGCGCCCCTCCCGCAAATGCCGCGCGAATCTCCGTCGAATGTCCGCGCATGAAAACGAGCAGGTCGACCACCTGACGTATATCCTCTTCGTCCACGTGCTCGCCGCACGGCAAAAGTAGGAATCGCTCGGCGAGACGCTCCGTCTCGTGCAAATCCTCGCAGATGGTTGCATAGGCCATCTTCTTCAAATGTTGGGGAGGGGAATAGTATGGCCTCACCAGCGCCCCTTCGGCGTGTAATAGATCGATTGTCTCGGATCGCGAGAGCGGCCACGAATCGAGCAATTCGACAACGATACTCTTAAAACAGCGCCGTTCGTCGGCATCGAATTCAAGCAGTCGAATTTCCCGTAGGTTCTCCAGCAAGGAACGGTAAGCATGGTAACGCTTTTTGTTCCTTTCGATTTGGTCGGGTAAATCGTCGATGGCCGCGTGCGCCATCGCGGCGTGGACCTCGTTGAGTTTCGCATTGAGACCGAGGGCGACGACCTTATCTTCGTCGGCAAAGCCGAAACCGCGAATATAGGCCAATTGCTCGGCGAGCGCTCCGTCGTTAGTCGTGACATACCCGCCCTCGAAGCCGTTGAGCAGCTTGCTGGAGTGCATCGAAAAGCATTCCGCCCGCCCAAAACCGCCGATCATCTTGCCGCGGTAGGTTTCCATAGCCGATTCGACGGAATCGAAAACCAGCGGGATACCCGTCTGCTGCGAAAGCTCTTCCATGCCGGCAATATCGCAGTTGTTCACGATCGGATGCGGTGACAACAACAGCGCCGTGCGTTCGTTTACGGCCTTGATTGCAAATTTCGGATCCATCGCCAGCGTTTCCGGATTGACTTCGCAAAAATGCGGCGTAAGACCGGTCCAGGAAACGATATCCGCGAGGCGCCGGTACGTGAGCGAAGGCATCACCAATTCCGTGCGCCCGTCTATCGAAAGCGACCGAATCGTCGTCACGATCGCCCAGAAAGCGTTCGAAAAAGCGACACAATGCTTCACTCCGTGAAGGAGAGCCAGCCTAGCCTCCAATTTCCGAACGAGGGGCCCGCCGTTGGTGTAACGCCGCGCCTCAAAAAACTCATGCGAGTAGTTTAGAACTTTTTCGATATCCGGCCGCACTAAGTTCGGGGTTCCGCGCACCCGATCGAAGGTTTTCGTTCCACCGAACCGAGCGAGGTCCTGAACGCGATATTTCTGACTCACCGTCGACATAGCGTTATCGACGTTCCTTCGGCCCGCGAAAGGAACCTGCACACTACCTATTTCTGTTGACCTCCTCACGCAACCGACATTAGAGCTACCGCCTACACAGCCCTCCGAGCGCATACCATGCTCCCCAGAACCCCGACTATTAAGATCGAGCACCCGTACGTTCCTAACGATCAGCATATAAGCAAGCCGTCCAGCCGGGGTCGACCGTTGGCACACGGGTAAGGTGGCCGCACGGCCACGAGCGAAGTAGTCACGCCATAATATGAACACTCTCTACCAGTCTCAACATATCCGCGTATGCGAAATAGTAGACGCCGACGGCGACACGCAGCGGCAGCTCTTTTTTGGGCCGGCATTTTCAAGTTGCCAAGGAGCCGTTAAGACCTCGCGACCGCTTCACCAACTACATGAATTTACCCGTCATCTGACCTACGCAGCGTTTACGCCGGCGGTAGCACTTCATAACGTCCTCTTTCTTGGCCTCGGAGCCGGAATCGCTCTTCATGCGATTTCAAGCCTATTCCCGGAGGCGAGTGTGGACGTTGTCGATTCAAACCGCGAGCTCTTCGATATTTCCCATAAATATTTCTTCCCGCTAAATAAGGCGAACTTCAATTTGATATCCGGAGATGCAGCCGACTTTGTAATGAACTCAACATCAAGATACGATCTCGTTGCATGCGACATCTGGGGACCGTCCCTCGAAACCCCGGTATTTCTCACAAACGCGGATTTCTATGACTCCGTGAGGGCGCGTATGCGCGAAGGCGGAACGTTCGCAATCAATGCTTCCGCGCACGAACACAAGCGCCTTTCGGAACTATTAACGCATCGCTTCCTTTCGACTTTTTCGCTAAAAGGAAACAACACATTTCTAATCAGCTCCGACCAAGAACGGCTCGAACCCCACTGGGTTCCAGAAACAAACATTCTATCCGCATATAACATCGATGTCGAAGCTATTTCGGAGGCCGCGATCGTTTTGCGCGCAAACGCACTTCGCCCTCTCGATTAGCGTCTTAGAGGGCGTCCGTCATGAATTGATATACATACCGACTTTCTGAATACCCTGAGAAGCCGTGCTTAAAAAACGAGATGTCGCGTTCGCGCTTCGACATCTTTCTTATAGAGTAGCCATTACTTGAAATTGGTGGGCCGAATAGGCGGCCTAAATGGAACTCGACATTTCCCCGAATCTTCGCGCGTTCAATGGCATGAAACACGTTCCACTGGGATGGATTTCGATTGCCGTTCACGATGCGAGATCCTCCCAATGCATAATAAGATATCCCGCCGGCGTCGGTAGCGATGACGGCCCCGCATACCTCGCCATCGGGAAGATACGATATGGACACTTCTCCGTCTCCCTGTTTGCACATAGCGATCGCTTCGTCGAACAACTTTCTATCGAAAGCATCGCCATATTGGGAGTACATCTGCTCCTGTGATTTTCGGAGCGCACGTAGGGCGCCACTAACGGCGTCGTCATCAAGTTGAGATCCTGAAAAATAGCGCATTTCTAAATATCGGCGTCCCCAATTAATCGATGACTTATAGCTCTTGCGAACGCCACCATATATACTCTCGATGTCGCGCGTTAAGTCAACGATAGGCCTATCCCAGACTTCCAAGCTATATCCAAAATGGTGTCCCATGCTCCGAGAGAGCGCAACCGCGTGTGCCGGCTCTTCGTGAACGCTGAACATTCTTACACCATAACATCGGATTAGGTCCTTCAAATACAGTCCTAAACACTTATATATAGCGGCTCGATCAACGGCCGCACTACAAAACACCTCAATCGGCATTCCCGGCATGCCTTCGACCCACCTCACCCACGATCCAACATGATCCGGATAGATCAGCATAGGAACCACGCAGGCAACTCGCCCCTCGATTAAAATGAGAAACGAGACATTATCCACGTCAGGTCTATCGAGCCGACCATCGAAACCGGGAATTCCAAACAATCCGCCGTACTCAAGGCCGGGATGGTAGGAGCTACCGCTGATCCGATTGCCGTTTATATACTGCAGAAACTTCTCTGGCTCCGAGGCGTATGAAACTGCCGTCACATCGGCATCTGATGCTGCGTTCCTTCCGAGGATGCTGAGGGTCTCCGCTATCGACGCTCCAATGGAGCGAAGCGATCCAGCAGATATTCTCCTCGCCATTCGAAGCGCACCCAGTGCATCGCGAATACGCCCCCCCTCGCGGCAAATGGCTGCAACGACGATGAGAACCCCCAAAAGTCGAACGGTCTGCGCAGGTTGACCAACGAGCGCGCGCACCGGTTCGCACCAAGCAACCCCATTACGGTCGATATCTTCAAAAGAAATTTCGACGCCTATTTCCATTTGTGCGCCATCCACATTGAGGATAGTGCTTCCGGATGCCCGATCCAACTATTTCGTTTCCCTATTGCGTCTAAGAACGATATCAAAACGATAGTGCGATGCGTAAAACTCTCGCGGCATGGTACGAACTTCGCACTCCCATCCGGATCGATGAGCTAGATCGACGAATTCAGCCTCTGATCTCCAAATTCCGATTTGCGATTGATGCGACTTTAATATATCCGCATCGAGAGGTGCATCTTTATAGAACAATTGCGCCCGCTCGAGATCCGGATTATTGCCTATAAACAAGGTGTAGATATTTGGACAACATCGCGGTAACTGTTGGAGCAGGTATTCGCCATCTTCTTTACTAAAATACGAGAAACTCCCATAGCACATCGCTTTGTTGAGCTCTGAATATTTTTGCTCTGAAGACACAAACGAGCGAACGCTAACTCGCTCGAACCGATATCTTGGAAGATCAGCGAAATTTCTATTTGCAACGCTAATCAGGTACTCCGATGAATCGATACCTAGAAAGCACTCGACATCGCCGAAAAATTCCTTTGAGAGAGCACCGTTACCGCAGGCAATATCTAGCAGCCCGTCGCTGGGTTCAAGCGCGAGGGCCGTGCGGACCGCACTTACGATCATGCCTATCTGTTCCGCACCTACAGATTCACCATTAACCGTTCGCCTGACCTGGCCCCAAAAATCATCTGCGGGCAGTGTTTTCGGATATTCATCATAGTCGTGCTTCGGATAGGAAACTTTGTGAACGTCTTTCCCCATTTCAGGCTTCTATCCGATCGCGTCGAGACCGCAGGACGCGTGCATCAACAATTTTATGAGCGGCATCCAAAACAGCTAAAAACTCATCGGTTAGGTATTTTCCGCCGCTTCCTCGTCCGGCAAGCTCGATAAACATTTCCAACTCCGGAAAATCCACAATGTTCGGGCGATAAAGTTCGATGAATAAGCGCGCCATCGATTGCAAATAGACATCGTCACCTAGCCATCCACGATCGGCAGCCCACCGAAGTATAAATTCCCATTCGAACAAACCGGCTGAGTAAATCGCGCCCTTTGATTTTGAATTCTGCGTTGCATGGCGACGAAACGCGCTCCCGATCTTCCCAACAAGTGCCATACGGAGACCAGCGGCAAAACAATTGCAGTAGAGCGCTACGTCCGTTAAAAAACGCATTCTCCTGTCGAAGAGCATGAAGGGTCGATCCATATGTAAAAGCGCGTTCGTCGACAGGAGAATATTGCTCGGCTCGCCGATTACGTTCTCTGAGCGCGCGATTACTCGGTCGACAAATTCGTTTCTATCGATCGTTCGCGGTTGGTTAAATCCGAACGGTATAGTCGCTCCCTCGATTCGACCGTGTTCGTCGACTTCATATCGAGCGTGAAAAACAATGTCTGCCGAAAACATTTGCGTTAATTCCACCAACGTAGCGAGCGAGGTCGGCAGCAAAAAGTCATCGTCAAAAAGAAACTTTAGATACTTTCCGCTAGCATTCGCGATGAGGTAATCGCGATTTGCTCCCGGCTCCTGGCGTTGGGGGTTGCTGATATATCGTATTCGCTTATCTTGCCATTTTGATACAACGGATTGCACTTCATCGCCGATCGAGTCGTCACTAACAAGGATCTCGAAATCCTGGTAGGTTTGGGCAAGCGCGCTTAATATGCACGTATCGAGAAAATCAGGCCTAAATGCGGGGATGAGGATTGAGACGGCCGGCGATTCGCTAGGGCTTCGGGAAGCTATCGCGCCACCATAGGGAGCCCGGCGTTCCTCGCGGCCGAACCGCAAGTAATGGTAAAACGGCTCGATGCCGGCATTTGCAACGTCCTGGTTGCACTCGAGGTACCCTTGCGGGTCAAAGTCGGGTCGCGGACGTCGCCCCTCTTTCCATCCGTAGTTGACGTAATGATAGACGGGGTCGATTCCGGAACGCGACACATCATCGTTGGCTGACCGGTAATAGAGACTGTCAAATTCCGCTCGGACCACGCGCAATACGGAATCACCCGGGTATTGGACGTTTTGCTGCATCATTCTCCAAGAAGGCGCGGTCGCGATGACGGTCGTCGTATGAGCTCGGCGCCAGGTGCCTTCCTCGATGAAGGCCGAAGATGAAGGCCGAAGCTGGATTACGCCCAAGATGATTCTTCCCCGATAACGCCAATAACCTCCGTTGCATGGCGCGCTATCATCGACACTTCGGGCTGGAGCGGGACCCTTTTCTGGATACCGCGGATCCGTTTTTTTATTGCGAACTCGGTGCACTGGCAAAGGCCCGAACGCGGCTCTCCGCGTCGGTCGACGCCTCGCGCGGCATGACGGTCGTCCTGGGCGAGCCGGGTACCGGGAAGACCAGCCTTTGCGCGGCCCTCGAGCAAGAGCTGCTCTCCGACGACGCAGTCGTTCTCGGGAAGATTCTCGACCCCACCTTCGCAAGCGATACCGAGTTTTTGGTAGCCGTCGGCAAGGTCTTCGGCCTCGCACTGCCCCCCCGCTCCAGCGCGGCGCTTAAGAACGCGCTCAAGAACTTTCTCTTCGAATCGGCGATCCTTGAGAAGCGGACCCTCGTCCTCATTATCGACGAAGCACAGAACCTCAGCGATGCAAATCTCGAAGCGCTGCGCATGCTGTTGAACTATCAGGTCCCGGCCAAGAAGCTCCTCAATATTCTTCTTTTCGGGCAGAGCGAGCTCGCACTGCGCATCGAGGCGCGAGGTAATCTCGCCGATCGCGTCGACGGTTGGCTGCGCCTCGACCGTCTCGACGACGGAATGGCGTCGGCACTGCTCGACTATCGGCTAACCCGCGCCGGGCTGCCGCCGGGGCGAGCGATCTTCTCACCCGAGGCCCGCGAGGTGCTCATCCGCGCCGCTGCGGGGCTCCCCCGCCGCCTCACGATGCTCGCGCACCTCGCCATGGAGGAAGCCGCAGATCGCAGCGCTCCGCTCGTTCTCGAGGACCACGTGCGCAGCGCGCTCTTCGCTCGTGGAATCGAGTTGCCGGCCACCCCGCCCACGCCTACCGACGCGCACCGCTCTTCGCCGCATGAATCGTTCTTCGCGCGGCTCTTTCGGCGATTCGCCACGAAGTAGCCGACGATGGCGAAGCGCCCCGACTTCGAAGTGAGCGCCGATATGCGGCTGCTCGAACTCCAGCGTCAGGCCGCAGGAGCCCCCATCCGCGAGAGCCGCTGGGAGCCGCGCTCCGCCGATCTCGACGACCTCGAAGATGCCCCGCGGGTCGATGAAGCGCCGGTCGCCCCATCGGCCGGAGCGATCCTCCATCTCGCACTCGCCGCCGGCCCCGAACGCGGTCTGATCCCCGGCGCGCTCGTCAGCGTCACCGTGGCGCTCACGAACGACGGCGGGATCGGCGCCGAGGATATTCAGCTCTCGCTTCCGATGCCGGCGGCTTCACGCTATCGAGCGGGAACGTTGCAGCGCGATGGACGGCCGCTCGACGACGAACGCGCCGAGGAGCTCTTCGGCGAGGGGCTGAGCATCGGCACACTCGCTCCCGGAGAGCGCTGCACGATCTCCTATCGCATCGAGGTCGGCGCCGGTGTCACACCGCTCCTCCTGCTCCCGCACGCACGCTCGCGCAATGCCGCCGTCATCGGCGCTCGGCCGCTTCGCCTCACCCGCGGCACCGGTTCCACGGCATTTGCAACGGCCGTCGGGCAGGAGATCGCGGACGCGGCCACTCCCGCTTCCGGCCCGCCCGAAGAGCTGCCGATCTACGAACTCGACGAGGAAGAGCAGATCGAATATGAGGCGACCGCCGCCGCGCTGTCGAGCGCGGCCCCGCCGGTCGCCAAGCCCGCCGAGCCCGCCCTTCCCGAAGCGATCGCGCCCGCACCTCTGCCGCCCACGCCGCCCCCGGCACCGGAACCGACCTCGACACCCCCTCCCGCACCGGCCCCAGCCCCACAGCCGGCTCCGAGCCCGTCGCTGCATCGACGCCTCGACCGCCCCTCGGTCGCCTTCTTCGAGCGCTCCTTTGCTGCGGGTCGCGGCGCAACGCTCGTTACGCATGCGCTCTTTGCTTCGGCGCTCGCCTGCGTCGATGGAGAATCATCACCGTTGCTTGCCCACCTCGAGCGCCAGGCCGCGCTGCTCCATCGGATCACGCTCCACGCAAAACTCGGGCGGGCCGAGAAACTCGCCGCCTATGCCGGCGAATCATTTGCGCCGACGATTGCCGTCGATCTGCCGCCGCCGTTACCGGCCAAAGACGAGATCGTACTAACGCTCGATGTCACCGACGAAGTACGCGAACGCGTCGCCGCTGCGATCGGCGGCGAACGCCCATGGGATTTTCACCGCGCGCGTCGGCTCGAGCTCGCCCTCATGGCCGACGCGATCGTTACCGCTTCGCCGAACGATCGCGAGACGAGCCTCGACCGCGAGGCGCTCGCCGAATATCGGTCGCTCTGGCAGGGTGCGCTACAACGGCTCTTCGTGCGCGCGCGTCTCGAGCCGAGTATCTCCGTCGTCCAGAGCAGCGACGCGACGCTCGATCTTGCGGCGCGCCGACTCGTCGAACGCTTGAAGCGCGCGTAGTCTCCGTACGAGCTATTGCTGTGAGTCGAGCCCGGCCCGGCGCGGCGGGATGGTATTCGCGCCGATCGATCGCGCGTAGGCTTTAAACTTCACGAAGGTTTTCAGGCGCTCTCCGAGCTCTTCGTGATAGGCGCTCAGGCGCACGATCTGGCGCTCGCGAATCGCATGGATGCGTTCCAGTCGCTCCCGCACCAACGTATCGAATGCATCGTCGCGATCGAGATCCTCGCGTTCGAGTTCTTTTTCCAGCGAATGCGTGATGCGCCGCGCCGTGCCGATCGCCGCATCGAGACGCTCCCAGTCGTGCTCCTGAAGCGCCGCTTCGAGCTCGGCACAAGAACGCTCGAGTGCGCCGATCTCGGCGAGCGCCGCCGAGCGCGCCGCGCTATCCGACGGCGGCAAAGCCGCTGCTCGTAGGGGAGCTCCCCTCGTCATCCGAGCGCTGCATCGCTTTCCACTGCGAGACGGCTTCGGCCCAGGTTTTGCGATAATCGATGAAATCGGGAAGCAAACGTTCGACCCGTACGACATCCTTCTGCATATTGGCCATGACGAGTTCGTGGTGCCAAAATTCATAGACGCGGAAAAGATTGACGGAGAGCTCTCCGCCGATCTCCATATCGAGTGCCCCCATCAGCACCGCCAGCGCCCGTTGTGCGCGAAGCAGTGCACGATGGATGCCCTCGATATCGCCGACATCGGCATGCATCTTCTCGACCGCTTGCTGCGCGGCGACGACTAAGATATCGAAGACGCGGACGATGAGGTCTTCTTTCGAAGCCGTCAAGATCGCCGTCTCGACGTATTTGTCGTTTGCCGACCGCGTCACGTGCCCGCTCTATCCCCTAGCTACCCGAGCTCGAGCCGTTAAAGAAGCCCGCAAGCTGTGATTGCAGCGACTGGTATTGTGCGAGCGTCGCCTCGGTCTGCACGAACTCCTGACGCAGCGTGTTCGCTTGTTGGTTGGCGTTATCTTGAATCTGTGCGACCTGCGACTGCAGTTGCGTGATCTGGTTCGTATTCTGATTCTGGAAGGTCTGCAACAGCGAGACCGACGGCACCGTTCCGACGATGCCGTTGTTGAGCAACGTCGGCAAGCCGGTCGCGTAGGTCAGATACGAACCGAGTTGATTGGTGAGCCCTTGTGCGCCGTTGAGCAGATCTTGCACCGCATTGGGGTTGGCGGCGAGCGCAGCGTCGAGTTGCGTGACGTTGAGCGGCTGCAACGTACCGTCGGTTCCTTGGAAGGTCGTGGTATTGACCGCCTGCTGCCCCGAGGATCCCGGTTGCGTTGCCTGACTGTTGTACGAAAGCTGCGAGAATGAACTGCTGATCTGCAACCCGATCTGCGAGAGCGAATTGTACCCGCCGAAGGCACCGCTCCCCAAGAATCCGCTGACGATATTCGTCAACTGGTTCTTGAGGTTGGTCACGCTATCGACCCCGAAGAGAATCCCGCCGCCGACCGCCGGTGCGACCTGCCCCGGCAACGCGGTTCCTTGCGCGGCCTGCAGCACGATCGGCGCCTGCGTCGCGCTATTGATTTCGGTGACCGCCGAATTATACGCCGAGACGAAGGTATTGAGCGCGTTCACGAGTTGCGAATTGTCCTGCGCAACCGTTACCGTGAACGGCGACGTCGTGTTTCCCGTCAGCTGCAAGGAAACGCCGGGGATCGCCGTCGTTACGGTATTGCTATTGCTGTAATAGGTTGTCGAACCACCCGAGGGGTTCGCGACGACGACCTGCGACTGCTGGCCGACGGTCGTCGTCGCGCCGGCCGCCGACGTGAGCCCGACCGCCGTGAGAAAGTTGCTGGTATCGCCGGAGGAACCGACGACGATCGACTGCGCGCCGCTACTCTTATTCGTTAACGAAATCGCACCGGTCTGTGCATTGTAGGTCGCAACGACGCCGGCGTTACTGGCATTGATCTTCGCGAGTACCGAGGCGAGATTATCGCCGGAGGCGGAGACGCTGATCGAGACGCCGTTAATCGTAAAAGTTCCGCTCGTTACCGGGGTAACGAACCCGGCGTTGGTTCCGGCGGAATCGAACGAGACCGCCTGATTGATGCCGCCGACCCCTGCCGTCCCCGTAACGCCCGTGGTCGGGCCGGTATTATTGATCTGCGCTCCCGAAAGGCGGAGCACGTCGAGCAGATTTCCTTGGTCGTTCGCGCTGCCGAGCGTGATCGGCTTGCTACCGCTCAGCACGACGGCGCCCGATGCATTGAGCGATGCGGTAAACGAGGGGTCGTAGGCCTGCACCGCCGTCTGAATGTTCGCCAGAATCGTATTGAGCGACTGCGTGTTGACGTCGTAGCTTACCGAGACGCCGTCGATCGTCACCGAGCCCGTCGAGCCGCTGCCGTTGGTCGGCGTGATCGCCGCATAGGAATCCGCGAGCGGAACGGTATTCGAGGCTTGATTGGCATAGATTCCCGCCGTTGCCGGGAGAAGGTCGGTAATATTGTGTCCGGCCGCCGTATTACTGAGGATCGATGTCGGCGTCGCAGTCTGTACCGAATCGATGGTGTAGACGCCGGGTACCGCATTCCCGCCGGCGATACCGGTTGCCACGATAGCAGCGAGATTCGTGCTCGTCGCCGAGACCGCATCGTATATATTCGGCTGCGAGAGCGCGCCGAGAGCACTCTGCACCGACGAGAGCAGATTGTTGATCTTGATCAGTTCGAGGTTGGCGGCGTTGAGCGTCGCGATCTGTTGGTTGATCTGCGTCGTCGGCGCCAGCGTCAGCGCGGTCAACTTCTGAATGATCGAATTATAATCGATACCCGACACGATGCCGGGGAAAGATATCGGGGGAACGTTCGTCCCGGGGATCTGGCTGCTGGACATGGATTCCTTTCCTTACTGCGCCCTACGTGCAACGCGCTACGCGTTGCTGTCGAGCGTCACTCCTTGATGCTGATCGAAAAACTCCGCGATCCCAATGAGGATCTCGGGCGGAAATTGCGCGACTTCCTGATTGGTTCGAGGGTCGGAGAAGACGGTAACGATCTCGTTGGGATGATGCAAGACGCGGTACGAAACATTGAGCGTTACCGGCTGGGGATTCGAGGGCGGTCCAAAAAAGCGCGCGACCGATGAGACGACCTTGCCGTCTCCGCTCGCGGGCGCTGGACCGAAACCGACCGAGGGTGGAGCACCCGATGAATTCGGCGTGCCGACGGGCCCGGGCGGGGCGGGTGGAACGCTCGCGACGCTCGGCGTCGCCCCTACCAGCGGAGCGCCTTCAACGGCTCCCGAGGCGGGCGCTCCCGACAGGCCTACGCTTCCAGCGGCGATCGGTGGCGGCGCAACTGCCGCCGAAGACGTGACATCCATGTGGAATCCCCCTTGAGTACTCTCTTCTTTATCATCGGCGCCGCACGAAGGGCAGTTTAGCCTGCTGAGACGCGGCTCCGGGCCCGGTCGCCGGCGAGTTGATACGCGGTGACGCAGGCGATGAAGGCGGTGGTCTGGTCGAAGGCGACCCGCACGTGCGAGCGGAGGTTCTCGCGCTCGGCCGGAGCGCGCTCCCATGCACGCACCAGCCCCTCTTCGATCGCCGCATGCTCTCCGGGGTCGACCACTTCGGCGAGCGTTCCGAAGAGCTCGCGCCCATATTGGGAGGCGGAGAGCAAGGGGAAGGCGCCGGTCGCCGCGGCGGCGACGATCGTATGGGCTCCACGCCCCGCCCACGAGCAATCGGCGATAACCCGTGCACGAGCGCGCAGCCAGGCGCGATTCGCGAGGTTCAGATGCCGCTGCGGAATCCAGATCGCACCGGCCCCGAGTGACTCCATCAGGCCCTGGAACCACTGGTGGTCGAGCACCGGACCGGTAAAGACGATGGGGAGCCCGCGCTTCTTCGCGGCGAGCGCTAGGGCGATCTGGTTCGAGCGCGCTTCGACCGGCAGTTCGCAGAGAACGAACTCCCCCTCGCCTGCGAGCACCGCCGCATTCTCGCAGCTCGGCGCTCCCTCCGCGAGTGCAGGAACGGCGATCGTACTCCCAGACCAGCCGAAGCGGCTCCGCAGCAGCGCCTCCTCCGCCGGGCAGGAGAGCAGCGTGACATCGCAGCGCCCGAGCAGCGCGTTGACGGCGGCCTCGGCGGCGGGGCGAGGATCGAATTCACGCTCCGGTGCGGCGTTTTCGATCGAGAGCGCTCGAGCGCCGAGCGCGGCGAAATAGAGATCGAACATCGCTGCATCGTTCACGTTACCGTAGACCGCCTTGGTCGCCTTCGGCCCCGAAAAACTCTCGCCGCGCGGATCGTCAATGGAAAGCGACGCGACGAGCGGCATCGCCGGCAGCGGCTGTAACAACGCGAGCGCGGCCGCAGCGACCTCGCTTCCCCACGCATGCACGAGATCGTAGGTCGAGAGATCGGCGCGCGCGCCGACCGGAAAGACGCCGACTTCGAAACCTTCGCGCTCCAGACGGCGTGCGAGCACGCGCATCGCCGCGGTATCGGCATCGGGATTGGCGAGCGCATCCTCGCGCACGAGCATCGCGATGCGCCCCGACGAGCCGCCGTGCGGCGCCGGTTCGTGGAGCACGCTGGGGCGCGCAGCGACCGGCTCTCCGGCGATCGCAACGCCGAGCGTCGTCGCCGTAGGCCCGTCGTCGGGATCGAATGAGACGGTGATCGCCGGCGGCAAGGAGATCACGACCGGCACCGCCGTGTCGCCGCTCTCCCCACCCTCGCGCAAAACCCGCACGCGCGCCGACGGAAGCTCGCCGGCGCGATTGGCGATCGCGACGTCGTACCGCTGCGTTCGGTCGATCGGCTTGGGATCGATCGCGAGCCAACGCGATGCGAAACTCACCGCATCGGCATCACCGAGATCGAGCGCAACCTCGGCGCCCGCGCGTGCCAAAGAACGCGCGCCGACCGCACCGCGCGGATCGAGGATCACCGCCTGCGTCCCAACGCGAACGTGGCGAGCGGCATACGTGTAGGGGGCGAGATCCTCGTAGAGTTCGGTATACGGAGTGACGCCGAGCAGACGCATCTCTCGCGCGCGCAAAATCTCGGCGCGACGCCCGGCATGAAATATCTCCAAACTCTCCTCACGCGCGCGCCGGTTCAGAAATTGAACCCGCAACCACGGGAAAATCGTTCGCTCGACCCCATCGGCACACTGCCGATCGAAGCTCTGATAATCGAGCGGCCAGAGCAGAACGCTGCTCTCGCGCTCGAGTAGCCCGGCAACCTCGATCTCGCATCCAAAGACAATCGACCATCGGTCGTTGCGGTAAAAGCCCAGGTCGATCGCACATCGTTGCGTGAGCGACCAGCCCGGTTCGAGCCGCGCAAAAGCCAGCATCGACGCATCGAGACCGACGAGCGTCTCCGGGTGAGGTGCGAGCGCAAAACGTCGGTGACGATCGTGGAACCTCACGGTTGCTCCTTCTCGATCAAGCGCCGGAGCGCACTCGGGCTGAGGTTCGGAAGCTCGGCGATGCGAACGGTGCGCGCAATCGCGTCGAGTTCATCGCCGAGATCGACGACTTCGATATCGGCGCAGAGCTCCGAGGAAACATTCACCGATGCAAGGAGGCGTTCGATGCGTCGGCCGATCGTCGCGGCATCGCAACCATCGGTCAGACGTAGCGTCAGCAGCACCGGATCCTCGGCGCGAAAAGCGCGCAAATAGCGACGCACGAAACGACCGACCGGCTCCCAAGCCGTCTCGCCTGCGGCAACGTCGGCGAGGAATCGCAGCCTCGCAGAAGCGGCCGCACGTTCCTTCTCTCGGGCCGACGAAGTTCCGTCGCCGCTCGGCGGCAACGCGGCAAAATGACGCGCTCGATCGAAGCCGCTAAAGTAGCCGGGGCGTGGGTCGTATCCCTGCTCGGGATAGGCCGGCGGGTAGCCCCATTTCGCTGCGAAGTATGTCCAATTCGCGCGCATCGTGGCCCCGTAATCGACGTTATTCGCCACGAAGCTCCGGCTGCCGAAGTGGTGGATGAAGGCGTCCTCGCAGACGAAGATTTTATAACCCGCCGCTCGCGCGCGCATGCACAGATCGTCATCCTCGAAATTACCGACGCCAAAGCGTTCGTCGAAGCCGCCGATCTCGTCGATAAGTGTCCTCGGCATACACAAGCAAAAACCGACTGCACGATCGGTGTAGTATCCACGCGATCGAAAGCGGCGCGCTCGCTCTTTTGCAAAGGTCAGCATCGCCGCCTCGTCATCATAGCGTGCATTGGGGATCTGCTGATGCCCCGAGACGCTATTACTCCGCGGCGCCGTTATTCCGACCGCTCGCATGGACCGGAACGGGCGTAGCAATGCTTCGAGCCAGCCATCGGCGACGAGGACGTCGTTATTCAGGATGACGATATAGTCGCCTTTCGCCGCCGCCATGCCGATGTTGTTGCCGGCTCCGAAGCCGAGATTTCGCTCGTTATAGATGATCCGCACGTGGGGATCGTCGATCGAGCGCAGATATGCGAGCGTATCGGGTCCGGAACCGTTATCGACGATGATGATCTCGAACGGTTCGGGCGTCCGTGCGAGTAACGATTGCACGGCAAGCTTCGTATATTCCGGCGCGTTCCAACTCAGGGTGACGATCGAGACCAGACGCGGCGGTGCCGCTTCTTCTAGTGCGAGCCGGCCTTTGAGGAATTCGTCATCGCGCCCGAGCACCGACGCGATACTTCGCTGAAAGGTACGCTCGAAGAGATCGTCGCGGGCAGGCGCAGGGCACGCGGCGAGCACGGGCTCGTCCATGCCGACGACGCCGAGGCCGAGTTCGAGGGCACGCACGCAGAGCTCCGCCAGCGAGCCCGCGATACTCGGGAAAGGTGCAAGCCGATAGTGCTGCGGCAGACGCCAGAGTGCCACGAGTAGCAGGCGCGCATCGCCACCGGCCGGTGAGGCATCGAATCCAAGCATCGCCTCGGGCGCCCCAGTCGCCGCAAGCGCGTCGTAACGAATCTCGAGACGTCGCGAAAGATGCTCGAACCAGGAAGGGGCCAGCGCGACGCGCGCATCGACAAAGAGTGCGTAACGATTGCCACGCAGTTCCATCGCCGCGCGGGCTGCGTCGACGTCGTCGGAAGCAACCCAGTCGATCTTTTCTATTTTTACGGGCGCGCTGCGGAGATCGCGCTCGAGCTGCGCGCGCAGATCCGGCGGGCTTTCGCCGTGAACGACGACGTGCATCGAGGGCGTCGGGAGCAGCTGTGCCGAGACCACCGCGCTGGGCATGACGACGGTTCGCTTGACCAGGCTCCGTTCGTAATCCCAGAGCCCCGCATCGATATGCGGAAAGTCCCGCCAGCGAAGTTCGAGCCGCGCGATATTCGGCATGACGCGGCGAAAGCGTTGCGAACCCGATTGCGATTCGTAGTGAAAGAGCACCGCCTGAGGTTCGTAGACGATTCGCAGACCCGCATGCCGAATCTTCAAACAATAATCGACGTCTTCATATCCGTTCCAGAACCCTTCGTCGAGCCCGCCGAGGCGAACGTAGAGTTCGCGCGGAGTCGCAAGACATGCGCCGGTCACCGCCTGGACCTCGCGCCGCTTCATGACCGTCGGCTCCTCGGTCGGGGCGAGAAAACCGAAATGCGTCGGCGCCATCGTATTGACGCCGCTGAGGACTTCGTTGAAGATTACTCCGGCGTGTTGAATCAATCCATCGGCGAAGAGCAGTCGCGCGCCGACCGCGCCGACATCCTCGCTTTCGAGATGCGCGAGCATCGCTTCAAGCCATCCGGGAAGCGCTTTCGTATCGTTGTTCAGCAAAACGAGGAAGCGCCCCGAGGCGATCGCCGCCCCCTGGTTATTCGCCACGGCGAAGCCGAGATTACGTTCGTTCACGATCGTCTTCACCCACGGAAACTCCGCCAGGACCGTCGCCGTGTCGTCGGTCGATCCGTTATCGACGACGATCACCTCACCCATCGGTTCGCGTGGTAACGTTTCGGCGAGCGCCTGCAAACAGACGCGCGTCAGCGCGGCCTTATTGAAGACGGGGATAACGATCGAATATAGCAACGTCGGCGCTATCGAACGAGCGCGGCGTCGGCGATGCGACGTGCGTCCTCAAAACGTTCCTGGCGCAGATAGAGCATCGAGAGTTCGACGGCGATGCGTTGGGGATCGAACCGAAGCGCTGCCAGCAGCATTTGCTCGCTCTCGACCTCCCGGTCGAGCTGCTGCAATAAATTCGAACGTAAAACCACGGCTTCGATATGCTGCGGCATCTGCGCTAACACAGCCTCCGTCGCCGCAATCGCCTCCTCGAACTCTCCACGGCCGCGGGCATCGAGGGCCAACATCATCCGGGCACGCAGATAATGCTCGCCGCTTTCGGGAGGCACGCGCTGCGCCCATTGTCGCGCACTCTCCGCATCGCCCATGCTCGAACAGGCAAGCGCGGCGACGAGTAAGAGTGAGGCGTCGGCGGGCTCACGCTCCAAGCCCCGCTCGGCCATCGCGCGCGACTCCGAGAAGCGCCCCTGCGCGAGAAGACGATTCGCTCGGCGGCGGAAATCGGCGAGTTCGAGCGGTTCGGTCGCATCTTCCGCGCCGTACAGTCGATCGACGGCAGCAAGATCGCCGCGTGCGCGGAAGAGCGCCTCGAGGGGATCGAGCGCGAGCGCCGCTCCCGGCATGCGTTCGGCGGCATCGCGTAAGAACTGCTCGCGCTCCGGCCAACCGTTGCGTTCGCAGACGGCCGCTCCGGCCATGAGCACCGGAAACTGCGCCGCCGGCGAGATCTGCGGCATCGCCGCGCGGATCGCATCGAGCGCTTCACGATCGCGGTGTGCGCGCAAAAGAAAGTTGACGTAGTCAACGGCGCTCTGATCCGACGGCAGATCGCGGAATGCCGCCGCAAATGTTCGTGCCGCTTCATCGATGCGCTTGAGGCGCTCGTAGGCGCGGGCGAGATTGAGGCGCAGCGGTAACGCCGACGGGCGGTTCTTCAGGCCTTTTTCGAACCACTCGACGGCGGCCTCGTCGTTCCCCTCGGCGACATAGGTTGCACCGACCTCGCTATAGGCTTTCCACTTCGACACTTCGTCGTCGACGACGAACTGCAAGTGATTGTACTCACCGTCGCCGATCGCCGCTTCAAAGGCCTCGCGGGCGTCGGCGAGCCGCTTCTGCGCGACAAGCGCTTTCCCCAGCGCGAAATGTCCGTTCGCGTAATGCGGTGAAAACCTCAGGCAGAGCCGCGCTGCCTCTTCCCCCTTCACGGGGTCGTTCATCTTTTCGGTATAGACATCGGCGAGCGCCGATAACCCGTTGGCAAAAAAACCACGCGGTTGATCTTGATTCACCTCGATCATTTTCTCGAGGGCGTTGCGGGCCGTCTCGTAATCGCCGATGAGAAAGGCCGTCGTCCCGAGGTTAAACCAATGAAAAGCCTCTTCGGGCTCGCGTTCGACGGCCGCTTTCACGATGGCGAGGTTGCGCGCCCCTTTATCGCGCTCCGTCACGATCTCTTTGAGGTAGCCGCTATGTTTGATGGCGATCGGCGAAGCCGAGGCCTTCAATCCCAATTGCGACTGATCGAGCGTGATAAATTCGTGAATGAGGCCGCGGAAGCGGATGCGCGGATGGTTGGGGAAAATGCGGATGAGGAGATGCGACATCTGCCCCGTTCCTTGATAGTCGTTCGATTCGTTGTAACAACGGACCCAAACTCCGGTGTCGAATGCCGGTACGCTTTTGAGTTGTGCCAGCAGCGACTCGCTACCCGGTAGAAACTCTTCGTCCGCATCGAGCATAAATATCCATCGATACGAGGCCATCGCAATCGCTTCGTTGCGCGCCCAGGAAAAATCGTTGCGCCACTCCCGCAACTCTACCTTCGCGCCGAATTCCTTCGCGATCTCGACGGTACGATCGGTCGAGCCGGTATCGACGATGCAAATTTCGTCGACGTACGGGGCGATGCTCTGGAGGCATTTCGCAAGAAATCGCTCCTCGTTCTTCACGATCATGCAGAGGCTCAAGCCCGCAGGGAGCTGCGGAGCATCGGCGGGCGGGCGCGGCAAAGAGATCGTTTGAGCGATGGTTGCCGGAGGCGCCGGCGGGGGTGAAGCACTCGGCGGCGTCACCGCCGGTTTTTTGGATTTGATCCGAACGGGCATGCTTTCTTCTTCTTCGGCATCTTTACGGGGAGCTCTTACTACGGAGCTCGATGCGCAGAAAAAAATCGGGGCCCGCGTTTGCGAGCCCCGATCCCAGGTTGGTTACCCGAGGATTCCGCCTTAGCGGAAGAGTCCGAGAACCGACTGAGCGTTGGTGTTGGATTGTGCCAACACCGAGGTGCCGACCTGTACCAGCACTTGCAGCTTCGTGAACTGCGTCGTTGCCTGACCGACGTTGAGGTCGCGGATCGACGATTCCGAGGCCTGCAGGTTGACGGCCGCGATGTTGTCGTTGTTCGAATCTTCGTTGAGACGGACGACGACTGCACCGAGCAGTGCCTGCTGGTTGAGAATCGTGTTGAACGCCTGGTCGATCTGACCGATCGCGTCTTCCGAACCGATCGACGGGTTGTTCGCCGCCGAGAGCGCCAGGTTGATATTCGAGATGCGCAGCGTCTGCGTATTCGTCGCCTGGATGCCGATTTGGATGACGTCGCCCTCGTTCGCTCCCGATTGGAAGTTGAACGCGGGGTTGTTCGGGTTGGTCAGCGCAGCAACGTTTTGCGTCACTTTGACGTACGAGGTCACGCCGACATCGAGCGAGCTGATCGAACCGATGGTGACGTTGACGTTATCGAACGCACCGGCGATGCTGGTCGCACCGTAGAGCGTGCTCGAGACGCAGACCTGGCCGGTCGCGCTGGCAACGAAGGTTTCCTGAACCGCGATCGAGACGCCGGTGTTGATCACCTGGAGTTCGATCGTGCCGTCGAGCGTCGAACCGACCGCACCCGAGAGACCGGCCGCGGGGCCGGCTGCCGTCGTGAAGAAGTTCGCGCTGTTGGCGACCGCCGAAGCAGCGAGGAAGCCGTAGTTGAAGCCCGAGACTTGGAGCGCTCCATTGGTGGAGAGCGCCGAGTTCGAGGTTACGTTCAACGCAGCTTGCACCTGCGGCTGGAAGCCGGCATGGCTACCATCGAGGAGCGGCTGGCCGTTGAAGTTGACGCTCTGCGAGATGCTGTTGACTTCGAGCAGCAGCTGGCTCACTTCAGCCTGAAGGTTGACGCGATCCTGGTTGCTGTTAAGGTCGGACGAAGCCTCGACCGCGAGGCTACGGATGCGCTGCAGAATGTCGGTCGTCGTCGAAAGCGCACCGAGCGCGACTTGCGCCGCGTTGTTCGCGTTCTGGACGTTCTGAACGGCGGTGTTGAAGCCATCGACCTGCGTTTGCAGGTTCGTTGCGATGGCGAGACCGGACGGATCGTCCGCCGCGGAGTTGATGCGCAAACCAGAAGAGAGCTGAGTAACAATGTTCTTCAGCGCACTCTGATTGTTATTAAGGTTGAACTGAACGCTATTGGCCAACAGGTTGTTGGCGATGCTCAGACCTTGAGCCATGTGATTTCCTCCTTGCTTTTTGCGCGCGGAGCGCACAGGTAGAGACTAGTCATCTGCGAGGAAGCGTCCTGCTCCCTCCCCTAGAATATCGGAAGCCCGGAGCGGCGACTTTAGGGAAAAACCCGGTTTTTTAGCGCTTTTTTGCCGGAATATGGGGCCGGAGCGCTGCGACCCCGGTCCGGCCCGCGGCAGGGGGCTCCCCGACCGGGGCTGACTCGGCAGCCGCACGCTGGTTGCTCCGCTGAATCTCCTCGTAGACCTCCGACCGGTGAACCGGAATATCTCGCGGGGCGTCGATGCCGATCTTGACCTGGTCGTGATCGAGCGAGACGACCACCAAACGAATATCGTCGCCGATCATGATCGACTGATTCGCTTTCCGGCTAAGAACGAGCATGGGGCTGCCCTCCGTGGCTGCTGCAAGCCGCAGACGGGCTCGCTTCTCCGGCGAATTTCGCGAGGAGGGATTCCCCCCCCTGCGCTAGCCGCCCTGGAGCGCGGCCGACTCGGCGGCGCTTGCCTTACGCGGCATCGGCATCCGCACCGGGTAGGAGCTTCCGTCGAGCGGCACTTGGCGCCCGCGACGATTCTTGAGGTTGAGCAGAATCGGCGCAAAGAGGTTCATCGAGATCTCTTCGGCGTTCGCCGAGACGATCACCACGCACAGGGTCGCAAAATCGGTCGGATCGGCGATGCCCAGCGACGCGATCGCGTAGGCCGGGATCCGCGGCGCGTAGTCGTCGAAGACGGCATACGGATCGGCGGTGGGAATCGCGACGTTGAGATCGTCGAGGCTCTGAAGCCAGACAAAATTCGGCTGCGTATCGAGCGTGAGCGCAAGCCAGCGATGGAGTTTCGGGAAACCAGGCAGCCCCCAGGTGAATTCGAAGACATCGGTCGGCGAAAACGTGAACGCTCCGAAACGCGGGAATTCGATCGTCGTGCTCTCCGGCATACTTTGCACCGAGACCTCATTCATCGTGAACACCGTAAAGCCTCTCTAAAGCCCCTTATGAGATGTAATCGAAGAGGCTCTTCTGCTCGAGTTGAGCGGTCGTACTATATGCCGCCTGCAGTGCGGTCTGCGTGAGGGAGAACTGCGACGTCACTTTAGCAATATCGGTATCCTCGATATTCGACTGTACCTGCGTATCGTTAAGAACCTGTGCATTCACCGAGTTCCCGGCGGCCTGAATCGATTGGATATTCGCCCCGAGAAACGCGCGCGCGTTGGAGACTCCCTGAATCACTCGGTCGATATCGCCGAGTTGCGTGCTGAGCTGCTGCACGGTATTTGCCTGCGTTTGCAGGTTAAAGACCGACGTAAAATTCGCCGCCGTCGTCGTTCCCGCGCTGGGGACGTTATTGACTTGGAAGGCGCCGGCGACGTCGCTTAGCACCAACCGTTCCGCGCCCTGTTGCGGTATCGTTCCCGGAATAAATTGCGCGGTCACCCCGGTTCCCGACGCATCGATCGCCGCGACGACCGCGCCGATCGTCGCCGTCGATGCGAAGGTCAACGTGACGCCCGATGGGACCGAGGCGTTGGAGATATTGATCGAAATCTGTCCGCTGCCGTCGGGCGCGATCGAGGTGAGAAACCCGGCCGCGTTGAGTTGCGTGCCGAGCGTGATATAGTAGCCGCCCTGGTTGACCGCAACGCTACTCTCATCGACGACCGTCGAACTCGTCAATGCGAGTTGCAAGTTCTTCATCACCTGAAAAACATCGGGCGAGCCGTCGGGGGAATTATAGTTAAATGCCTGTTGGAAGGTCACCGACGAGTCGATGATTTGCCCGTTGGGCAGACGTTGGGTCTGCGATTGAAGGTTGCCGCTAAACGTAATGCCGTTGGGAGCGGTTCCGACCGCCTGAACCGGCGTTCCGGCCGGATTCGCCGTACCGGCAAAAACGTACTGCCCGGCGAATTGCGTGTTCGCCAAGCCCACGCTCTCCTGAAAGAGTTGGTTGACTTGCGTGGCGATCGCCTGGCGCTGCGAAGCGGTCACGGTATCGCTTGCTCCTTGGATCGCCAGCGAACGGACCTGCTGTAAAACGCTCGTCAGCGAGCTCAAGGCGCCGTCGACGGTCGTCAGTTGATTCGAAAGATTCGTCAGGTTCGAGGAGGTCTGCGTCCCCAGCGCACCGTCGGTACGAATGGCGAGATCCTCGGCGATCAACGACGGATTATCGGAGGGCTGGTTGAGCGACTTGCCGGTCGAGAGTTGCTGCCCTTCGGTCGCCTGTTGCACGACGAGGTTATCGATCGCGTTGGTTTGCTGTTCGTAGAGTGACGATGTGGCGATGCGCATGTTCGAGCTCCCTATCCTTAGGATCCGACTCCGAGATTATTGATGAGCGTCTGCATCATCTGGTTGATGACGTTGATCGTTCGTGCGGCTGCCGAATAGGCGTTCTGATACTGCACGAGGTTCTGCGTCTCTTCATTGATGTTGATACCGCTGATGCTCTGGCGTACTTGGTTGATGTTATTTGCCAGCGTCGTCTGCGTCTGGTTGCCCGATATCGCCGCTTGTCCATCGAGGCCGACGCGGGTGACGAAATTTCCGTAGAACTGCCCGAGCGTCTGCGTCTGCGCGCTCTGCACCGAATAGCCGGCAACGTGGGAGAGGCTCGGCGTGAAGGTCACCGATTCGATTCCCGTCGTCGGATCGACCGAGATCGCCGAGACCACGACGTTCTCCTGCGGTGCCCCGCCGCCGGAGGTCGCATCGATCGTCAGCACCTGGCCGACCGCGACATTATTGACGCCGGATGGCAGCGCCACCGTCGTCGGCGTCCCCGCCGTCGCAGCGGCCGCCGAGGTCGTGAGCAGCGCCGGCACGCCGACGTTCGCCGAAAAGACCGAGAGCAAAGCGTTCGCGCCGGAGTTATCTTGCGCGCCGAAGGCGTTCCCCGCGTTCTGCCCGACGCCGTCGATCGCGCCGGCCCCTAAGACGCCGAGGAGATATTGTGCCGGGGGAGTCGTTCCGGGAACGGTATCGAGCGAGTCGGAGATCGTGAAGCCCGGCTGCTGCGGTGCCCCACCCTGCGCCGCCCGGCTCGCGGGATCGACGTTGGTCGGGTCTTGGGCGAAGATGATTCGCTGCGAATTCGGATCGAACGAGGCGGTCACGCCGAGATGCGCGCTGTTAAAGTGGGTAACGAACGCGTTGACGCTTCCGTCGGTTGTCCCGGTATTGTAATTGAACGTCTGCGGGATACCGTTGATCGTTACCGTTAACGTTCCGACCAGCGGTGCGGTCGGCGGATTTGCCAGCGACGCGTAGTTCGTCAGCGACGCCGATGTATCGATGCTGTTATTACCGGAGTTCATCGGAATAACGAGACTGCCCGCAGCGGTCGACGCAAACGCGATCGGTAATTGGGCCGGATCGGTGATGCCGGCTTTTATATTCCCCGCGGAGATCGGGAGATTCCCGACGATCGGCTGAAAGAGCGCGGCACCGGCCTGCCCGTTCTGATCGTATGCGGATTGCGTGATGCGATTGACTTCGTTGGCGAGCGAGCTCGCAAATTGATCGAGTTGCTGTCCGTAGACCGTGAGCTTGTTGTTGTAGAGATCCTGAAGCGCCGCGAGTTGACCGCTCCCCAACGGGATGCCCGGTGCGCTTGAAGATGCCGGTGGCGTACTCTGGAAATTGATCTTAAACGTCGAGGTGCCGTTACTCGCCGTGCCGATTGTCGGCGCCGCAAGATGGTAGACCACCGTGTCATTGACCAATGCCTGGCCGTTCACGCTCACCAAAACCGATCCGTCGGACTGGATCGAAGTCTGCGTGGAGAGATACTGCGAGAGCTGGTCGATGAGGTAATCCCGCTGGTCTTGGTAGGTATTCGGGCTATCGCCCGCCGCGGTCGCCGCGCGAATCTGCCCGTTGAGCGCACCGATCTGGTCGAGAATACCGTTCGCCGTCGTCACCAAGGTCGTCGCCTGCGAGAGCGCCGAGTTTTGCTGCGTTACGATCGCGCTCGATGCGTTATTCAGCGCCGTCGAGAGCGCCTGTGCTTGGGCGATAACGCTCGCGCGCACCGAGGTGCTCTGCGCGCCGCTGCCCTGGGCGACGAGTTGATTGATCGCGGTCTGGAAAGCGGTGTACTGCGCGCCGATTCCCGAATTCGGGTCGCCGAGGGTCGACTGCAATGCGTTGAGCGTATTTTGCTCGGTGCTGTAAAAGTTCTGCGATGACGAAGCGCCGCGAAAGAGCTGATCGTAGTTATTGGCGTGAATGCGAAGGATCTGCTGAACCAACACCCCGTCGCCGACCGTGCCTTGGGAATGCGTCGGCGAAAAAGGCGACCCGGCGATCGGCGGAGCCTCGTTGAGAATCACGCTCTGACGCGATGCGCCGGGGGTGTTCACGTTTGCGATGTTATTCGAGGTGACGCTTTCAGCATATTGGAAGGCATTGAGCGCGCCTCCCATCATGCTGAGATCGAAAAAGGTGCCCTGGGGGATAAAACTCATGCTTTGCTACTCACCAATACGCTGTTGCTCGGCGGCGCGACGAACCCACGCCGACGATAGGTGCCCGGCTCGCTCGCGGCGCGTTGCATCGCCAAGGTGGTCTTCACCAAGCGATCCATGCCGCCGGCGATCAAGGCTTTATTATTGTTATTGGTGATCGTCACGCCGATCGAGGTCGTCATCAGTTCGGCGAGACGTTGGTTCATCTCCCACGCCAGCGCGCGCGGCGCATAGCTGCAAACCTGGCGCAAGGTCATCGTACCGAAGCCGCGCACCTGCATGGCGCGCCGCTCCGATGCCGCCTTTGAGAAACTCTCGCGCGCTTCCTCGAGTGCCTTTTGCGCCGCCAATACTTGATCGGCATCGAGCTGCACCAATGCCTTCGAGAGTACCTGCGCACGTTCGCCGAGAACGCGCAGCGCATCGGATTCCGCCCCGAGCGCTTTGGCAAAATGTTCCCATGAATCGCTCACGGTCCGCTACTCCTCTTGACGTTGACCTTCGCTTCCTGCGATGCATCGGCGAGAACGCTCGACTTGAGTTGCTCTTCCAGCATCTTCGCGATGCCGATGCTTCCGGTTTTAGCCATCTCTTCGGCACGTTGCTGGTCGAGCATCGACTGGAAGATGCGTTCGCCGTTGCTCTGCTTGCCGAAAATCGAATCGTGCGAGACGGTTTTATCCATCGCGCCCATGACGAGTTGCAAGAAGACGCCTTCGAGCTGCGTCGCTGCCTGATCGAGGCGTTTCATCGCCTGTTGTTGGACGGCGCTTAACGCCGGGGAGGCCGCAGCCTTACCGATCTCGCTCATTATTGTAAGACGACCTCCGCTTGTAGCGAACCCGCCCGGCGCAACGCCTGGACGATCGCGATAAGGTCGCGCGGGGCGACGCCGAGCGTATTGAGCGCACGCACGACCGATGCAAGCGTCGCTGCGCCGGCGATGAACTCCAGCCGCTTGCCTTTATTGGTCGCGGTGACCGTCGTATTGCTCTGCGTTCCCGGCGAAGCCGTCGTAAAGGGCTGTTGCACGACTTTGTTTCGGGTCGAAATCGTAATCGTGAGGTTCCCGTGGGCGATCGCGCAGGGTGCGAGTTTGATATCGCCGCCGAAGACGATCGTTCCGGTCCGTTCGTTCATCACGACCATCGCCGGTTCGTCCTGCTGCACGCCGAGATCCGAGGCATCGGCGAGAAATTGCACGACGTTTCCGGCGTAGGCGCTCGGCAGCGTCACGTGGATGGTCTCGGCGTCGAGCGCGCGAGCGGTCCCATATCCGAAACGGCCGTTGAGCGTATAGGCGAGATCGGCTGCGGTTTTAAAATCGGGGGTCGTCAGGACGTAATTGAATCCGCTTCCATTGCCGCTCGTGATCGGCGTCTTCATGCTACGCGCGACGATGCCGCCGCGCGGAACCATGCCGACCGCGGTGTAGTTCTGCGTGACGCTGTTGCCGGCGGAGGGGCCGGCAACGAAACCGCCGACCGAGATCGGCCCCTGGGCGGTTGCATAGACGAGATTATTCGCCGCATGCAACTCGGTGAGCACCAAGGTGCCGCCCTGGAGCGTGGACGCATCGCCCATCGCCGAAACGGTCACGTCGATTTTATCGCCTTCGTGGGCGAACGGCGGCAACGAGGCCGTCACGATCACCGCGGCGACATCGCGCGTACGCACCGCCTGGCTGCTGACCGTGAGCCCGAAGGACTGGAGAATGTTCTGAATCGTCTGGCTCGTGAAGAGGACCGACGTGGAGTCACCGGTTCCCTGGAGTCCGACGACCACGCCGTAGCCGACGAGTTGATTCGAGGTAACGCCCTGAACGCGCGCGATGTTCTTGACGAGTACGCGCTCGTAGAACGCCGCCATCGTTGCCTGCGGTGCCGCGAGCGTCGCAACGAAAGCGAGCGCCGCCACCAGTGCGGAGATTCGACGAAGCGTCTGCGTGCGAACGTTCATGGCTAGAACAGGAAATCCAAGAGCTTGCGGATGAGGCCTTTATGGCCTTCTTGGAAGTTCCCCGAGAAGGTCGCCTGAACGTCGGCGATGCGCGAACTCAACACCTGGTCGGTCGAATCGATATCTTCGGGGCGAACGTAGCCGATCACGTGCAACACCTGCGCGCTGCCGTTGACCGTCAAGCCTTGATTGCCCTCGATCTGCAGGACGCCGCTCGGCAAAACGTTGACGACGGTGGCCATCATCGCCGACACGAAGCTATTCTGCCCCGTATGCTGCGTCTGCGACTGCACCTGCGAGGATCCGCCGATCGACGTGGGGATGCGCAGAAAGGCCAACGCGAGGTTGCCGGTTGCACCCGGATAGCCGAGGCTTGCGGTCTTGCTGTTGTTGACGATATTCGAGCTGTTGCTCGCGACGCTGAAATCGTAGACGACGTAGACGAGATCGCCGATCTGCGAGGCGCGGTGATCGGGGCCGAGTTGCAGTGGGTGTCCGGGCCCCGCGGGCGCGGGGGCGGGCACGTAGAGCGAGCCAGCCAGCGCGCTCACGGGTGCGAGCGAGAGACAGAGCCCCACGAGTGCGAGGTTACGAAGCATTCGGTTCATCGTCCATCTCCTCCGGAGAGATCGAGTTCGACGCGGTCCGGCCCGACTACCGTGCCGGAGAGTAATTTATTCGTCGAGGGATTATAGAGCGAGACCTGATCACCGAGCCCGCCGCTGCTGCGAGCGATGACATCGGCGACGAGCGAGACGCCGCGGTCGCGAATCACGAGCACGCAGCTCATACCGGCGCGGACGATCTGGTTCACCAAGGTCTGTTCGATAGCGATCGGCTGCCCGGCGCGGACCGGGGCGATAATTTGTCGTCCGACCAGCACCTTCGTACCGTTGAGCGGAAGCCCGGTTTGCGGAACGAGCGCCATCTTCAGGTCGCTCGGTGAGAGAACGGTGCCCGGTGCAAGATCGTGCGCAGCGGTCGCTGCCATCACGTAATGCTGGATGCGGTAGCCGACGAAGACCGTGCGCAGAAAATGCCCGTTGAGATCGATCGCGACCGGCACGTTGACGTAGGCGGCAGTGACCAGCGGCGAGCGGAGGTGCAGCGAGACGCGCCCGCGATCGACGAACTGATCGGAGAGTGCCGAGACCGGGAGATAGGCGATTTTCGCGCCGTGGGGCATCCGCGCGATCGCCGACTGGGCGAGCGCCGTAATCTCCGCGGCGGGAATCCGTTGCGCGTGGGAATATGCTGCCGCTGCCGGTCGCGCATGGATGACCGACAGTAGCAGCATACACCCAACGAGCATGGTGCGCACTTTCGTTACTGCACCAAATTATTCGCCGTCTGAAGCATCTGATCCGAGGCGGTGATCGCCTTGGAATTTGCCTCAAACGCGCGTTGCGAGACGATCATATTCACGATTTCATTGACGACCTGGACGTTCGAGTTCTCGAGATAGCCGCTCTGGAGGGAACCCGCGCCGTTGAGTTCGGGCTGGGTCACGACCGGGGGGCCGCTCGCTGCCGTCTGGGTGTAAATGTTCTGCCCGCCGATCGGCGAGAGCCCGGCATTGTTGACGAAGCGCGCGAGCGTGAGCTGCCCGAGCTGCTGCGGAATCGCGCTCCCGGGAACCAGCGCGGTCACCGTACCATCCTGCCCGATCTGCACCGAGGTGGCATTTGCCGGAATCGTGATCTGCGGCTGGACGAAGTACCCATCCGCCGTCACCACCGCGCCGTTCGCGTCGACTTTGAACGATCCGTCGCGCGTGTAGCCGGTCGTGCCGTCGGGAAGCGTGACCTGGAAGAAGCCGTCGCCTTCGATCGCCACGTCGAGCGGATTGCCGGTCTGCTGCAGCGAGCCTTGCGTGAAGACTTTCTCCGAAGAACCGACTTTCACGCCGAGCCCGACCTGCTGGCCGACGGGCACGATCGATGCGCCGATCGGCGCACCCGGTGCTTGAATTTGCTGGTAGACCAAATCTTGAAAATGCGCGACGTTGCGACGGAAGCCCGTCGTATCGACGTTCGCTAAGTTATTGGAGATCGTATCCATGTTGTATTGTTGGGCGATCATCCCGCTGGCGGCCGTATAGAGCGCTCGCATCATGGTGGTAGTGTCCTCTCTCCGTTATGCCGTGGTGCCGACGTCTTGGATCGCCAGCTGAGTAGCTTGATCTTGCATTTTTACCGACTTGGAGTTCGAATCGAACCAGCGTTCGGCGACGATAAGATCGACCATCGAGCGAACGACGTTGGAGTTGCTCTTCTCGAGCGAACCCTGAATGACCGTCGCACCTGCCGTCGGTTGCGGTTGTGCGTTGCCGGTATCGACGAAAAGATTGTTCCCCTGCTTGCGCAAGTCGACGAGATTGTTGAAGCGCGTGAGCGCGAGGCGATCGATCGTGATACCGTTCTGCGAAACCGTGCCGTCGGGGCCGACGGTGACCGCGCCCTGCTGCTGCTGCACCTGAATCGGGCCGTTCTGCCCGAGGACGTAGTTGCCGTCCATCGTCACGAGATTGCCGTTGGGATTGACGGTGAATTGCCCGTCGCGCGTGTAGCGCACGCCCTGCGGCGTCTGCACGTTGAAGAACGCGTTGGTGCCGCCGAGTGCGAGATCGTAGGGATTACCCGTCGCCTGGAGCGGGCCTTGTGCGAAGGTCTCCGGCGTATCGTAGATCCAGGCTCCCGTTCCGAGCTGCCCGACCGGTGCCGCAACCGGCACACCGGGAAGCGCGTTCGTGCCCGTCCGTGGACCGGGATCGGTCTGCAGACGATAGACGTCGAGCGTCGGGGCGGATTGAATCTCCAGCAACGTCTGTTTGAAACCGTTGGTGTTGACGTTGGCGAGGTTATTCGCCACCGTGTTTGCGAGTTGCTGGGCGACGAGCATCCCGCTCGCCGAGGTATAAAGACCGCGTACCAATACAAAGACCCTCCGCACGGATTCGGTGTTCTGTTTGGTGGCCGAACCATCAATCGGTCAGGTTCGGCCCGCGGCCCCGCCCCCGTGCGAGAGGTCGTCCAGCCGCGTTCACTTATTCTATCGGCGAAAAAGAGGCGGCATTTTAGCCACAGTGAGCAGCGATCCCGGCTCGCTCGGCTAACCCCCGTCGCCCCGTACGATACGCGCGAACGAGATCGCGTACGGGCGGAGGGCACCCAGCTCGCCGAATACTCCCCCAAGCCAACGGATCGTCGCCGGTCCAGCCGATCGCCGAATAAATCGCCGGCTTATTTGCGTGTAAGACACCGGAAACCGGCATTTGTGAGTGAGAGCGCCGTGTGGACCGCGCGGCTAGAATAATCGGTGCGCCCTGAGAATCTGTGTGAAAAAGCCGAGCGAAGCTCGAGCCGGTGCGTCGCGGGTTTTCATGCTCTTCGCTTATTTCCAAATCGCCAGCACCCCGATGCTCCCGGGAACGAGAAGCCGAACAGCACGCCAGAAATGCGCCCTTAATGTAAAGGTGACGTGACCCCCCCCCCCGTCGAATGGGGCAGGCTTACCATCTCCTTACCGAACTGAAGGATTTCTACGTGATACGTCTTCGAACAGGCGCTGTTGGCGCGCTGCTCCTTTCCCTGATGCTCAACGCCTGCTCGGGCGGGGCAGGGGGCATGCTACCCACAGCCCAGCACGCCGGCGGATCGCACTCACTCGCTGCCACGAGCACTAATCGGCCGAAGCCTCAGGTAATCGTCGCCTGTCCCCCGGGCCTGATCGATGGCCTCACCAGAATCATCTGCATCTCGACTGGCGGCGGGCAGCCAGGCGGCGGACCGGGCGCCCCGGGCGGCGGTGGCGGATGCAGTACCGTTAGCAGAGGCGGCGTTCATGCGGACATCCTTCCTGGACCCGGCTGTGGTGGAGGCATTGGTGGCGGCTACGGTGGCGGAAAGCGCACATCATATGGCGCGCAGTTAATTGCTCTCACTGAAGCGGTTCAACAGGACGTAGGAGCGAGCAATCTCAAGTTCGTAAGTGCAGCGGCTGGGGATGACCTGATCAATAGCTCCCGTGCGGCGGCTGGGTTTGGCCCTCTTGAGGGACCCATGTTTAGCCCAGATTACAGTGTCTCGGTGACAACGGCGGAGGAAGCCGCAAGCGCGACCGGCGTCGGTAACATTCCGACCGAAGTGGGGATAAACATGCAACTATCAACGGGTGCGCAGACGCTCATGGGCGACGTTGCAGGCGGAAACCCCTCCGCGGTGCCTGGCTCGGTCGGTGGTGCGGTGCAGATTTACACCGGCAGCGCGGCGACCGCAGCAGGCGATTCCGAATTCGCCGGAAGCGTGGAGAATAACGGCGTTGTATCGTGGGAAGCCTTCATGAACGACGCAGCAGCGTTTCTCGCGCCGCTTGGGATGCGCGATCCGCACAACGGTCAACCGTACGTGCATGAGTAAGGCGATACCGTGAGCGATGAACCGCTCAACGGATCGGTAACGGATTCTCCGCCGAGAACGCTGCTGCCGGTCCGTCGGGATCCATCCGGTCGCTACTGGCAGGTGGAGATGACGCCAGGCCGTTGGGCAACGTGCACTACGCGGCCCGTAGCGGCCGAGCGGATCGGCGCATGGATCCTTTGGACGCATGCGCCAGAGCCGTGCCTTCAAGGCCATCCGGCGACGACCGCGTGCTACTCAAGTGCCGTTCTTGCCGTTCCCGATGAGCGGCGAGGGATGCGGGATAATTGGTCGTGCTTTACGTCACGACCGATTCCCATTCACGTCGACGATGACGCGCGTGGCTTTATCACCGCATCTGGCGGGCATGTGCATCGCGGGATCAAAATTAAAAGCATTTGCGAGTTTCAGCTCGGCTACGCCATCGTACAAGATTATCGGGAGGCCGTAGCGGCCGGTGTGCGGCAGATCTTCGCCGTTAATCACGATGGCCAGGCGCTCTGGGAAATGGGGCTGACCGCCTTCGAACGAGCGGCAAAAGCAAACATAACCCTCTGCTCCCTAGTCTACCCGTGGGACGACGGGAACCTCATCGTCTATTCATCGGGGACCGTCATCGAAGGATCCACCGGAAACGTGCTGAGCGATTCGACGTTCATTCGCGAATGGTTGCGCCCTTAAACCTCGCTTCAGCGCAGCGACAAGCCTTGCCAATTGGCGCTGGGATTTACATTGTTGACGTTCATAATGGGCAGCCCCAATATCCTCGAATCCCCCGCTTACGTACGAGCGGGGATTCGAGGATATCGATCTCTGGAGCAGCGCGCGTTAGGGCTGCGATAACGGCGGGAGAATTGCCCGCTATACCTGCATCTGCTGGATCTCTTGGTATGCACTCAAGAGCTTGTTGCGGACGGCGAGCGTGAACTGGAAGGCGAGGTTCGCCTCTTCGACCGAGGTGATGACTTTCTCGCTGTTATGGGTCTGCCCGGCAGCGAGTTCGGTGGTGAGCTTGTCGGAGGTCGCCATCTTCTCGTTGACGCCGCCGAGGAACGATTTCACGGCGTCCTTGAAGGATCCGCCGGCGACCGGAGCGACCTCGGGGGTCGCGCTCGGCGCGCCGCCGCCGCCCGGCGTCACGTCGGGAACGAAGGTTCCCGGTAGGACCTGACGCACGGCATCGGCGTAGCTCTTGATATCCATACGAAGCTCCTTACGAATCGCTAGCTGAGGAGGCCGATTTCGGCGCTGTTCATCAAACGCGTCTCTTTGATCGCTGCGACGTTCGCCTGGTAGGCGCGCGAGGCAGCCATCATATCGACCATCTCTTTGACGACCTGGACGTTGGGATAGTGCACGTACCCGCGGGCATCGGCCTGGGGATTGCCGGGATCGAAGACGAGCCGATCCGGCGATTGATCCTGCGTGATGCCGAGCACTTCGACGCCGGCTTGACCGGGGTTCGAGGTGTGGAACGGATTGAACGGATCGCTACTCGATTTCGTCGTTGCGTCGGGTTTTTGCGCGAAGACGACCAACTGCCGTTTGAATGCGCCGCCCTGCGGCGTCAGCGTCGTGTTGGCGTTGGCGATGTTATTGGCGATGACGTCCATCGCTAAGCGCTCCGCGGACATCCCCGAGGCGCTGATATCGATCGCGGTATAAAAGCCCATGCTACGGTTGTTCCTTGATCGCTTCGGAGTATCGGTTGTACTGCTGCAAGAGCAGTTTGGCCATATCTTGTGCGTATCCCGAATTCATCGACAGGTGCGCCATCTCTTGGTCGATATCGACGTTGCTGCGATCGACGCGCATCTGCGTCCCGGTATCGACGATCGGCACCGGATCGAACGGTTTCGGCGGCGCGCCTGCCCCAATCGCGAATTGCCGCGAGCTATTCGTCTCCATCGGCAATTCCGTCGTCGAAGGCGGCGTTCCGAGCGATTCCGCGAGCAATTCCTTGAAATCCGTCGTCGTGCGCCGATAATTCGGCGTGTTCACGTTGGCGATGTTATTCGCGATCTGCGTCTGCTCGAGCCCGGCCCCGGCCAAACCCTCCTTGAGGACGTTGACCGTCGAACCAAACGAGAGCCCAGGAATCTCTGCCATCGTTTTCCCTATCGGCGTTCGGGGCGAGGAACTTGAGCGCTCGCGTGCGCGGGCTCAGGCGCCGCGAGCGGCAAACTGGGCCTCGTAGAGCGCGGCATAGGCCCCGCGAAGCGCCATCAGTTCGTCGTGCGTCCCCGATTCGGCGATCCGCCCGTGCGCAAAATAGAGAATGCGGTCGGCACGCCGGATCGTCGAGAGGCGGTGCGCGACGATAAGCGTCGTCCGCCCGGGAAGCAAGCGGTCGAGCGCCGACTCGATAAGCGTCTCGGAGTGCGTGTCGAGCGCGCTGGTCGCCTCATCGAGGATGAGGATACGCGGATCGCGGAGGATCGCCCGCGCGATCGCGATGCGCTGCCGCTGCCCGCCGGAGAGCCGGACCCCACGTTCGCCGACCTCGGTGGCGTAGCCGTCGGGCAGTTCGGCGATGAACTCATCGGCGTTCGCCTCCCGCGCCGCGGCGACGACCGCTGCTTCATCGGCCTCCAAGCGTCCGTAGCGGATATTTTCGAGGATGCTGCGTCGGAAGAGCTGCGGATCCTGGGGAACGATCGCGATTGCGGCGCGCAACGCCGCGAGCGGAATCGTTTCGAGCGGGTTTCCGTCGATCGAGATCGATCCGGACTGCGGCTGATAAAAACGCGGAACGAGGTTGATGAAGGTCGTCTTTCCGGAACCCGAGGGGCCGACGAGTGCGACGATCTCACCGGGGGCGATATCGACGCTCACGCCGTCGAGCGCCGGGCTCTCCCCATCGCCGTACGCGAAACGCACGTTTTCGAAGGTGATGCGGCCGCGAACCGAGGGCGGCGGAAGCGCCGCGGCGGGAGCGACCGGCTCGGTCGGGAGATCGACGATCTCGTAGATGCGGCCGGTCGCGACGACCGCGCGGTTGATATCTCCGACGAACGACGCCACGCGGTTGAGCGGATTGACGAGATTCACCAGCAAAAGATAGTAGGTAAATACCTGGCCGACGTTGAGGCGCCCAACCAACACTTCGCGCGCCGAGAGCCAGATCACGACGGTGACTGCGAGAATCATAATCGTGCTCACGACCAGCGGCTGCGTCTGCACGAATTGCGTCATCTTCAGCGAGGCGGTGACGTAATCTTCGGTCCGTTCGCGGAAGCGGTCGACTTCGTAGGCTTCGCGCCCGAAAGCTTTGACGATACGCTGCCCTTGCAATACCTCGCTCAAGGCTGCGATGACTTCGGCGATGCGCATCTGCGTCGTCGTCGTGCTGCGCGTGATCAGTCGCGAGAAGCGCGAGACGGCAAGCGATATCACCGGCGCAACCAGGACGAGTACGACCGTCAATAACCAATCGAGCCAGAGCATCACGGCGAAGTTTGAGACGAAGGACACGACCGAGACGACGAGTTGTGGGAGCGAGGTCGTCACCGCATCGCTGACGATCTGCAAGTCGGAATTGAAACGCGAGATCAACTCGCCGGGGCGCCATCGGTCGAAGACCGGGAGCGGCAAGCGCAAGATTCGATCGACGAGTTGCAGCCGCAGCGTCGCGATGAAATTCTGCCCGCACCAGGCGGTCGCATAGGTCTGCGCATAGGTCGCCCCCTGCGCCGCGATCAAGGGGAGCGCGACCAATCCGAGCATGCGGTAGAGCACGCCGAGATCGGGGTGTTTCGCTTCGAGAACCCGCGAGATGATCTGCCCGAAGGCCCACGGGGGAATCGTCGTGAGGACGCCCGCTAAGGTCCCTAATGCCGCGGCGACCGCGAGGCGCCCGATATAGGGGCGAGCCTCGCGCGACAGGCGTGCCAAGGTTTCGTTCCGCGTCATGATACCGGCGCGAAGTTGCCGCACCGCGCCGATGAAACCTCTCGCGTCTCTCGACGGTACGTGCAAGCAAAAGGGGAATCGAGAATGGACTGTTTCTTTCACGCTCGCGTACCGGCGGTCGCCGCCTGCCCGACCTGCTCGAAGGGGATCTGCGCGACCTGCCGCGACAGCAGCGGGCTCTGCCCGAGCTGCCGACTCGCCGCACGCATCGAGGGCGCGAGTTCGCAGACGACGCTGACGGGGGCGCAGGCGCCATATCGCGGCGCGGGTGCGAGCTACGCCGGCGGCACCGTCGTGCCGCCGAGGGCGGCGACGGTCAGCGTCGGCGATCCGCTCGATCCGGTCGAATCGCGCGCGCTCGTCGCGCTGGGCTACCCGCTTCTCCCGCTCGCGTTGCTCTCGCTCCTCGAGCGTCGCCGCTCGCGCTTTCTCAAGCGGGCAGCGCTGCAGGCGATCGGCTTCAATCTCGCTTTCGCCGCCTTCTGGGGCGTCCTACAACTCATGAGTGCGCTGGCAATTCCGTGGATCGGGGTTGAATCGGCGATCCTCATACCCTTCCTCATTCCGCTCTTTCTCGTCGCCTCGGTCTACTACGGGGTGAAGACCTGGAACGGCGACGAGGTACGCGTTCCGATCGTCAGCGACTGGATCGAGGACCACCTACCGGCAGCGTAGCTGCCCTCCATGCCGTGTAGCGCGCGAGAAAGGCGCTCGCGCGCTCGCGGTGATCGAGCATCGGGCGGGGATAGCGCTCGATCTCGAAGAGATCAAGCGCGAGTTGCCGATCGTGCCACGCATGAATCTGCCGCGCATCGGAGAGCAACGCGAGTTCGGGTAGCCAACGGCGCACGTACCGCCCCTGCGGGTCGCCGCGAAGAAATTGTCGCTCCGGGTCGATGATGCGCGGGAAATGCATATCGATGCGAAGGCCGGCACTCGAGCGCCAGTTTCCGATCGCGAGGGCCGGCTCGTCCTCGGCGAGCAAGCCTTCCCAACTCTCCATCCCCGTTCGCCAGTCGAGCCCGAGGTCGAAGCAGCAGAACGAGGCAACGACGGCGCGCACGGTGGGATGCATGTTTCCGGTTGCAAGAAGTTCGCGCATGCCGGCATCGACGAGCGGGAATCCGGTTCGCGCCTCCATCAGGGTCGGAAGTTCCATGCTCGAGCGAACATAGAGCGGCTCCTCCGGCTGCGGCACGCTCTCCGTCCCCGCAAGCAGTAAAAAATCGCGGCGTGCCATCGCCCGAAGGAAGCGTTCGATTCCCGCACGCTCCTCGGCGAGCAGAAACGGATCCTCTAGGCGCTTGCAAACGCTCCACGCAACCTCGCGCCCTGAGAGGAGGCCGAACGAGAGAGGCAGCCCGAGCCCCGAGGTCGGCACGGCGGGCGTGCGAATCGCGCGCGGATATTCGACTAAACGCTCGTTGACGAAGCGATCGAGCGCGGCGCGCGCCGGCCGTTCTCCGACGGGATCGCGCCATGGCGATGCACCGAACTCTTCGGGGCGAGGAAGTGGTTCGCTGGGAAGAACGCTCGGAGTGAAGCGCGCGCCGAGGTCGATCGGTGCGCGAAGGCTTCCCGGCGCGCGCCAGAGCCGATAGAACGCGTTGAAGGAGCGAAACCCGATCTCTTCAGTAGTATCGAGTTCGATCCGCTCGGGATCGAGCGCAATTGCTTCATGAGCCGGGAGCGCGCGCAATCCGAGCTCCTCGACGATCGCTTGCAAACGCAGATCTTCACGCACCCCTGCGGGGTCGTAGCGCTTACTCCACGTAACGCAACGCGCCCCGGTCGCGCGCGCAACCGAGCGGATGGTACTATCGAGCGCCCCGCGACGAACCAATAATTGCGACCCGCGCAGACGGAGCTCTGCATCGAGCGCGGCGACCGCCGCGCAGAAATAGGCCGCTCGACGCGGATTGCGAGCGATCCGTTCGCTGCGGCGACGGTCGAGTATCAGAAGCGGAACGAGCGCGCTCCCCGGCTCCGACGCGGCAAAGACCGCCCGGTCGCTCAATCGCAGGTCGCGGTCGAAGCAAAGAAGCGTCGCGCTCATTTCTCGGCGGCAATGCCGTCGACATAGGCGGCGACATCGGCGAGCTCGCGGCGCGTGAGTTGCGAGGGGTAGAGCTTCGGCATCGGCGCTTCGGGCTCTTCGATCGCCCCGTAAATGCGCTTCTTGCTCCACGATTTCGAAAGCGCGTAGAGATCGGGGCCGAGCCGCGTTCCGCGTGCATCGGCGCCGTGGCAGGCCGCGCAACGCTGGAGATAGACGTTGCGACCGCGCGAGCTGTCGCCGTGCAGCACGGCAGCTCGATCGCCGCGCGCGTGGCCGGCGCATGCCGATAGGAGGAGGGCGAGGCTCGCGATACCGGCTCGGTTCTTCACGCGCGACGCGTTCGCCCCATGCAGGCGCTTCTCCCCACCGTTGGGAAGAGAGCCGCCGTGGCAGGACGCAAGATTTTCCTCCGCTTCGCACAGGCAAGCGACGTGGAACGACTGACGCGCGAAGGCGTCATCACGGCTCCCCCACCAGCGAAAGAGACGTGGAACCAACGCATCGTGCGCTGGCTCTCGGAGCAGCGCGCGGGCCGCCGCGCCGTGCTCGTCGCCGAGGATTCGACCGGATTGCTCGGCGTTCTTCACCTCGTCTTCGAACTTCCGGTCGGGTTTAAGGACCCGGAGGCCGCGAACGGTTTCGATATCGCGATGATCGAGGGACTGCACATGCGTGCCGGCGTTCCCCCCGAGGTCGGGAACGAGATGGTTGAAGAGATCCAACGAATTGCGGCCAAGCGCAACGTGACGACGCTGACTTTCTGCATACCGATGAATCAGCCGCGCGCTATTCGGCAAGTAAAAGAGTGGGGTTTCGAAGAGTTCCGCATTATGGCCGAGCCATCGAAAATGCTTGCTTTTTTCCGGAAAACCGTCTAAGACGTCGACGAGACGGCGCTATGAACGAGATCGAGAAACCGATCGCGCTCTTTCGTAAGGCGCAGGCGCTCTATCGCGCACGCGATTTCGAGGGCGCCGCCGCCGAGTATCGCCGTTGTATCGGGCTGGTTCCCGATTTCGCAACCGCCCATATGCGCTACGCCGAATTGCTGATGCAACTTGGGAAAGCCGACGCCGCACTCGCCGAGATGCGTGCCGGCTTTCGGCCGATCTCGGGGCAAGTAGCACCGTTTCGCGGAAGCGGAGAGCCGATTCGAGTCTTGCAACTCGGCTCTTCTTCGGTCCAAGGACAGACCGGCACCGACCAAATTCTCGATCCGCAACTTTTCGAGACCACGACGATCCTCGTACAATACTGGGATCCCGAACTCGCTCTTCCTCCGCACGACATCGCATTCAATCTCATCGCCGATCCCGATATCGACGCCCCCGCTCTCGCGATGGCGACCGAACTCCTTGAAAGCGACCCGGCACCGGTATTAAATGCACCGCGACTGATCGCGCTGACATCGCGCGTCGCACACCCCCTGCGCCTACAGACGATACCCGACACCATCGCTCCGAACGTACGCTTGCTCCCTCGCGCCGAAATCGATGCCGCCAACGTGCCCTTTCTTCTCCGCTCGCCCGGATACCATAACGGCGCATATTTCGAACGGATCACCTCCGAAGCCGACCTCGAGGCCGCTCTCACAGCGCTTCCCGGATACGAATTGCTACAGATCGAGTACGTCGATACCGCCGCCGACGACGGACGCATTCGAAAATATCGCGCGATGATCGTCGACGGCACGCCGTATCCAGCGCACCTAGCGATCGCGCGCCATTGGAATATCCACTACTTCAGCGCCGAGATGGGCCCCGCCGAGCGCGCCGAGGAGATCGACTACCTCAGCGATCTTCGCTCGCACCTCGGGGGACGCATCGCCGACGCGCTCGTTGCCGTGGGGCGTTCGACCGAACTCGATTATGTCGGCGTCGATTTCGCAGTGTCGCGCGAGGGCAAACTCGTCGTCTTCGAAGCGAATGCGGCGATGACCGTCTTTCTTCCCGAGGAAAACGCTGCGACACCCGAGCGACGTGCCGCGGCGATGCAAATATTCTCGGCCACGCAACAGATGATCGCGCGGCGAACGGCTAGCCGCCGATCTCGCTAAAGGCGCGCATTTGCGAAGAAGCCTCACCGATGCGAAGATGGTGGCGCTCGGGTTTTACCAACATCGCGGCGGCAACCCGTTCGCGCAGGCGCTCGTCGCTCTCCCCTGCGCGCAACGCTTTCTTTAAGTCGAGGTGATTTTCGCCGAAGAGGCAGAGACGTAGCCGCCCGTCCGCGGTCAAGCGAACGCGGTTGCAGCGCTCGCAATAATCGTGCGAGAGGGGGCTGATGACGCCGATGCTCCCGCGACCGTTCGCGAACCCGAAGTACCGCGCCGGCCCGTTGCCCGGCGGCCCGGTAATCGGTTGCAGCACCTCGATCGACGCTATTCGCTCGAGGATCTCCTCGGCTCCGATATACGCATCGGCCGAGAGGCCGAGATTCTCTCGAACCGGCATCAGTTCGATGAAACGCACCGCGACGTCGCGTTCGCGTGCATAGCGGGCAAAGGCCTCGATCTCGTCGTCGTTGCGACCGCGCATCGCGACGCAATTGATCTTCACCGGTATTGCGCCGGCGCGCACCGCCGCGTCGATACCGGAGAGCACGCGATCGAGCCCCGGTCGGCGCGCCAACGCTTCGAAGCGATCCTCCCGTAACGTATCGAGCGAGACGTTCACGCGCGTAAGCCCGGCGGACATGAGTGCCGGCAACTGTTCTTCGAGCAATATCCCGTTCGTCGAGAGTGCGATATCTACGATACCGTCGATCGCACGAATCATCGCCACCAGACGATGAAGATCGCGACGGACCAACGGCTCGCCTCCGGAGAGTCGAATTTTCGTGACTCCGAGCCCGGCGAAGATACGAACGAGCCGTTCGATCTCTTCAAAGCGAAGCAGTTGCTCGCGTTCGATCCATGGGAGCCCCTGCGCGGGCATGCAGTAGATGCATCGCAAATTGCACTTATCGGTTACCGATATACGTAGATAATCGATCCGGCGCGCGAAGGCATCGGTGAGGGGTAATGCGCGAAGGTCGATCGTTTCCACTAGTCCGACCCTTCAACGCACAATGCCGCACTCTTGGATGCAGCCTCGATCTCCTCGACGACCGCTGCATCTCGTTCCAGTCCACGCGCGCGCGCTAGAGCCCGCTGCCCCGCCGGCCCTCCGATGCGGCCGAGCGCCCAAGCGGCTGCCCCACGAACCAGCGGATGCGGATCCTCTTCCAATGCGCGGGCGAGCGCCGGAATCGCCGCCCGGTCGAGGGCGTTTCCAAGCCCGACGGCAGCGTTCCGGCGCAGCACCGCCGCACCGCGCCAACCCATCGCCGTCGGGCGATAGCGGCGCTTGTATTCGCCGCTTCGCAGCGCGAGCAAGCGTTGCAGATCGGGGCGCGCGAGAGCGTCGTCGAACGGATCGAATGCCGCATCGCCGCACGCACCGGCGCGCGCGGTCGGCGGGCAGATATCCTGGCAGAGGTCGCAGCCCCAGACCCAGTCGCCGAGCAACGGGCGTAACGCTCGCGGTATCGCATCGACGCGTTGCGTGAGATCGGCGATGCACCGGGTCGCGTCGATCGTGTAATCTCCTCGCAACGCACCGGTCGGGCAGATATCGACGCAGCGCGTGCAGTTCCCGCATTGCTTTTTCAACGGCCTATCGGCGGGAAGCTCGAACGAGCAAAATATTTCGCCGAGAAACACGTACGATCCCAGATCGGGCGCGATGGCGTTGGTATGCTTGCCGATCCATGCCAGCCCCGAGCGAGCGGCTCGCGCGCGTTCGGCGACCGGGGCGGTGTCGCACGCGATTGCGGTGACACTGCCGTCGGCTGCGGCATCGATATGCGCGGCGAGATCGTTGAGAATAGCACGCACGCGCACGTGATAATCGCGCGACCATGCGTATTTCGAGACGAGGCCGCTGCCGGGCGCAACGCGCGTCGGCGCGAGCCGAGCGTAGGGGATCGCCACGCAGAGAACGCTGCGCGCCCGCGCAAGAATGCGCAGCGGATCGGCGGCGGCATCCGCATAGGCATCGCCGTATCCCCACGTCCGAAGGTCGCCGCGTTCGAACGATGCGCGCATGCGCTCGCGCGTCTCGACGTCTACATCTGCATCGGCAACGCGCACCCGAACGCCGAGCACCTTGCTGCGCTCCTCGATCGCTCGACGAACGCTCGCGATCGCCGCATCGTCAGAGCGAAGCGAGATCGCCAAGAGGGCCTTTCGGGAAAGCACGGTCGATCGCATCGATCTCATCGCTGCGCAGCACGAGCTCTCCGGCGAGCGCATTCTCTTCCACGTGGGCGATGGAAGAGGCCTTCGGAATAGCAAAGAGCACCGGATCGCGGGTCAGGAATGCCAGCACGATGGATCGAACGCTCGTATCGTGCGCCGCCGCGATCTCGCGGAGGGTTCGATCGGCGAGCAAGGCTGAAATTTGTCTCCGTCCGAACGGCGTGTAACCGACGATGGGAATATCGCGCGTGCGGGCGTAGGGGAAGAGCCGGTGTTCGGCGGTACGTTCGTAAAGATGGTAGAGCACTTGATCGCAGAGGACGGGGTAGGGCGAGAGCGCACGTTCGGCAATCGCGAGTTCCTCGACATCGCAGTTACTGATACCGGCGAAACGGATGCTGCCCGATTCGATCAGCGTTCGCATCGCGCGCATCGTCTCTTCCAGCGGATACTCGCCGCACCAGTGCAGCAAATAGCCGTCGAGGTACGACGTTCCCAGCCGCTGGAGGCTCCGCTTCGCCGCAGCGATCGTGCCTTCGTAACTCGCGTTGCTCGGAAGTACCTTACTGACGAGAAAGAGCGATTCGCGAGCGAGCGGCGCGATCGCTTCACCGACGATACGCTCGACTTCTCCGGCCCCGTACATCTCCGCCGTATCGATATGCGTCATTCCCAGCGCGACGCCGTGTCGCAGCGCGGCAATCGCTTCCGAGCGCCCTTTTTTGCTCTCCGGAATATTCCAGGTGCCTTGCCCGATGACGGGAAGCGCGACCTCCGTTTTTCCGAAACGCCGACGCTTCATTTAGAAAAACCCGAATTCCGCGTCGAGCGCCGCGTAACGAAGGAGCCCGCCGTCGAGATGCGCCAGTCGCTTGAATCCGGCATCGCGTAAGCGCCCGATCGCCCAACGCGAACGCACGCCGACGCGACACGCTACGATATAACGTTTCGCGCTATCGAGCTCGTGCATGCGCGCTTCTAATTGCGACGCCGGAACGTGGAGCGATCCGGGAACGAGCCCCAGCGCAACCTCATGCGGTTCGCGCACGTCGAGGAGTATCGCATCCTGCAGCGACGCATCGAGCTCTTCCGGAGGGATTTCCGCTATACCGGCGAGTTCGATCCGCTCCTCTTCGGGCTGGTCGACCGGTTCGAAGAGCGTTGGGCGTTCGCCGCAGCGGACGCATTCCGGATCGCGTTCGAAACGAACCTCGCGCGTGCGAGCGGCGAGCGCGTCGACGAGCATCAATCGCCCGCGCAGGGGATCGCCGATCTGCAGTAACGCCTTGAGCGCTTCAGTCGCCTGCCAAGCGCCGACGATGCCCGGCAGGACGCCGAGGACGCCGCCCTCGGCACAGGTGGGTACGCTCCCGGGTTCCGGCGCGTACGGAAAGAGACAGCGATAACACGGCCCTTCGGGATCGAAGCGCGTCACCTGCCCGTCGAACCGGAAGATCGCCGCGAAGATCTCGATCTTCCCCTCCAACGAACAGGCGTCGCTCGTGCAATAGCGGGTGGTAAAACGATCGCTGCAATCGATGACCACATCGTAGAGACGCACCAGCTCGCGTGCGTTGCTCGCGTCGAAACGCAGTTGTAACGCATCGAGCGTTATCTGCGGGTTGAGCGCATGCAGACGCTGCGCCGCGACCTCGGCTTTCGGACGGCCGATATCGGCCTGCTCGAACAATATTTGACGTTGCAGATTGCTCTCGTCGACGCAATCGTCGTCGATAATACCGATACGCCCGACGCCCGCCGCAGCGAGGTACGCGAGCACCGGTGCCCCGAGGCCACCCGCGCCGACGACCAACGCTCGCGAGGCAGCGAGGCGTTCCTGGCCGGCCAAGCCGATCTCGGGTATGAGGAGGTGCCTGCTGTACCGCCGCAGAGCGAGCGAGCCCGCAAAATTCACGATCTCGGGAATCGTTCGTCGAGCCACGCCAAAACCTCGGCACGCGCGCGCGGGGCAGCCTCGGTGTGATCGCTTTCGATGGTTACGAAGTGCTTCTCTCGCGGAGCGCGCTCGTAGAGGTCGCGAACGCTCGCGGGCGAGACCATCGCATCGGCGTCGGCGGCGACGTAGAGCGACTGGCGGCCGAGCAACTTCGGCAGCGCACGGTCGAACCGACGATCGACTCCCTCGACGAGCTCCGGTAACGTCGCGCCGTCGACGTAGCCGGAACGAAAATCCGTTGCGCCCGCGCGTTGTAACGCCGAGAGCGCCGTCGGCCGACCGTACCCCGTCGCAATGGCGACCGCACCGAGCAGCGCCGGATCCTCCGCTGCGGTGAGGAGCGCGGTCATCGCCCCCATACTGTGCCCTAGCGTCAGCACGCGAGCATACCCGTGAGAGCGTGCGAGGGCGACGATCGCGGCCATCGCCGCGACTGCATCCTCGGCATCGCGCAGACGTCCACCGCTGGCACCGAGTTTATGCCCCGGAAAGTCGAGTGAGAACATCGCGAACCCGTGTGCGGCAAGAAAAGCGCAGAGCGGGTCGAGATTGTGCTTGCTGCTGGAATATCCGTGCCCGGCAACGATCGCCAGATCGCGGGATCGGCGCGGTTCGTAGGCAAGCGCTGCAATCGACCCGTTCTCGGTCGCGACGTGGTGGAGATCGAGTTTCACGAATGCGTCCCGCCGCAACGATTTTCGATCCAGGCACGCGCTCCGTCGCGGTAGTGCTCCTCTTTCCAGATCGGCGCCCGTTCCTTCAATGCATCGATCGCAAAACGCGCGGCGGCGAAAGCCTCGGCCCGATGCGGCGCGGCGGCTGCGACGACGACGGCGATCTCGCCGACGGCGAGATCGCCGACACGATGCACGATCGCTAGACGCACCTCGGGCATCGTCGCACGAAGCTCGTCGGCGATCTGCCGAAAACTCGCCTCCGCCATCGCGACATGCGCCTCGTAGCGCAGCCCGGTAACCGCACGTCCGTCGTCGGCGCTTTCGCGCACCACTCCGGTAAAACACACGAGCCCTCCGCAGGCCGGCGCGCCCACCGCCGCCTCAAGCGCTCGGGGATCGATCGCTTCGTCGACGATTGCGAACATCGCGGCTATCCGCCCCCGAAGGGTGGCAACAACGCGATCTCATCGCCGTCGACGAGCGTCCGCTCCTCGGTGCAAAGCCGCTGGTTACAGGCAAAACGCATCCCGCTCTCAAGTCCCTGTAGCCGCGGTTCGACGGCGAGCAGCGCGGGCCACAGGTCGCGCAGCGTCGCTCCTTCGACGAGCGAGATATCGCGACTCTCGCCGAGTATTTCGCGCAGCCGAGCGAACGCCAGCACACGCACGGTCGGCATCGCGTTAAAATCCGCCGAGATCGGTGCTATAACCGTTGCGGTCGAGCCATGCGCGAGAAGCGGCGTGAAGATGGAGTTGATCGATGCGATTGCAGATGAGTTTATGGAGCAGCACGGTCCAGAAATGCTCGTCTTTCTCGTAGACCTCGTCGGGAATTTGGTTTTCGCTGCGCGCAAACTCGCGCAGGGCGGCCCAATCACCGTCGGCGAGAATCTTCCGCAATCGCGATTCATATTCAGGATGGGCATTGGGTTGCATCATGCACTTCTTCTCCCTTGGGACGACAATACATAGCGCTCGATCGCGCGCGCGACACCGTGGTGCGCGACGTCGAGCGTAACCCTACCGATCGACTCTCGGACGGCAGGCGCCGCGTTTCCCATCGCTACGCCGATGCCCGCCCAACGCAACATCGGCAGATCGTTGGCCGAATCGCCGATCGCCAGCACGCGCTCGCGCGGAATCTGGAAATCGCCGCAGAGCCGCGCCAACGCTCGCTCCTTCGTCGCTTCGCGCGCCGTGACCGCACACTCCTCGAATGCCCCCCAGCGCTCGAATTTCGCGTGAACCGGGCGCCGGGAGAGTTCGGAGCGTACCGCTTCAACCGAGGCATTTCCGAGAAAGCGGAGCATCGTCGGAGCACCCTCGCGCAGCAGCCGAAAATCCTCAACCTCGACCCAATGCGGGGCGACCATGTCGGGCATGTAGCGTTCGCGGCCGGCGAGACGGTGAAAGCGCTCTTCGTGGTAGACGGCGAGGTCGAGATCGCGCTCGACGGCAAAATCGATCAGGTCGCGCGCCTCTTGGAGCGGCACCGGAATATGCCCCAACGTCCGGCCGCTCACGAAGTCCTTCGTGAGCGCTCCATGGCAACAGATAATCGGCAGATCGAGCCCCAAGTCGCGGGCGAGCATCGACGGAAACTCCGCGCCGCGCCCGGTCACGATGACGACGCGCACGCCGCGAGCAAGCGCTCGTTCGATCGCCTTTCGTTCGGGGTCGGCGACCCGATCGTCGGCTTGCAACAGCGTTCCGTCGAGGTCGAGGGCGATAAGTTCAATAGGTATCACGGCCTCCTAGCATAACCGCTGCGGTCAATGTGAGGGGTGCGACCATCGGCGGTCGAATGCCGAAGTATCGTGAAATCCCCCCTCGCGGCGCATCGACGCCGGATCGTGCCTCTCCTTACCCTTGCAGCAGCGCTCGCGACGGCAATGCCGGCAACGGCGCGCGCCGCCTGCACGAGCGAGCGCTTCACCGTCGAGGGCTCCCCGCTTACCATCGAGCTCTGCCTGAATGCGGTGACGCTCGATCCCTCGACCAGTTCCCGCATCGCCCATGTCGAGGCAACGACCTCGACGCCGACCCGGAGCGCGACCGCAACGCTTGCCCTGCTGCTACCGATGGGGAGTGCGGCGTCCCATGCCCCGGCCTCCATCGAACTCGCGCCGGTCGGTCTCATCGGCACGCTTCACCTCACCCTTCACGTGACGCCCAGCTCGGCCTCGATCGATTCGGCCCTGCTCACGCCCGGCGCGGTCATCATCAAGTAAAGCGAAACCGAGTTCGAAGCAAAGGCGTTAAGAGCGATCATGCGGCGACGGTACATCGCGTATAACTCAGCAAAAATCCCCGACGGCTGTCGATAGAGGTTTCTTTTGTCCTGTACATCCACCATCCCCGACCTGACCGCCCGCGACCGGGCCCTGCAGGTCGAAGCAGCGATCCCCCCGGGGCTCTTCCGGGTAGAGAACGAACAAGACCGCATCGCGTGGCGAGTCGCTCCCGAGCCTTTCGGGCTCTCGGTCGAGCAGTTCTCGCAGATCGAACGCATCGGTAACGACCTCCTCCGCTTCTATAAGGCGCTGAATTCGCTCTACATGCGTAGCGCGCGTGGTACGGCACCGGCATTCATCGCCGAATATCTCGATCTCGGAAAACCCGAGCACATCGTTCGGCTATCGCGTCAGAACCGCTTTAAGAACGATATCCCGGCGGTCATTCGCCCCGATCTGCTCGTTACCGAGAGCGGCTTTATTGCCTCCGAACTCGATAGTGTACCCGGCGGAATGGGCTTCGTCGGCGCGATGGCGCATGCATATTGCTCGGTCGGAATCGAAAGTGCCGGCGGTCGTGACGGCATGGCGCGCGGGTTCGCCGAGATTTTCGCAGCCCAGTGTGGGAAAGAGCACCCGAGCGTCGCGGTCGTCGTCTCCGATGAATCCGGTGATTACCGTGCCGAGATGAGCTGGCTCGCCGCCGATATTGCGCGCTTGGGAATCGCCGATATCGCCGTCGTCCGGCCGGAGCAGGTGCTCTTTACCGAGGAAGCGCTCTTTATTCGCGACGATGCCGGTAACGAGCGGCGGATCGATGCGATCTATCGAAACTTCGAACTCTTCGATCTTCTCAACGTTCCGAAACAGGAACTGATGCTCTACGCTGCGCGACATCAACGCGTCCGCATGACGCCGCCGCCGAAAGCGCATTTGGAAGAGAAACTTTCCTTTGCCTTACTCCACCATTATGCGCTCGAGCGTCTTTGGGTCGGCGAACTCGGCGAAGAGCTCTTTATTCGTCTCCGAACCCTCTTCCCCGAAACGTGGATTCTCGATCCGCGTCCGCTGCCACCGCAAGCCGCCATCGTCGGCGTGACGGTCGCCGGTCGCCCGGTCGATAATTTCATGCACCTTGCCGAACTGACGAAGAGCGAACGCGAGTACGTCGTCAAACCCTCGGGTTTCTCCGAGCTTGCGTGGGGTTCACGCGGGGTCAAGGTCGCGAACGATCTCACGCGCGATGAGTGGAGCGAGGCGCTGCGCAACGGTCTCACCCAGTTCGAAAAGACGCCGCATATCCTGCAGCGCTTTCACAAGCCCAAGCGCGTGCGCCAGAGTTATCTCGACCGGAGAAGTGACGAGATCCGCACCTTCGACGGCCGCGTTCGCCTCTGTCCGTACTATTTCGTCGTCGGCGAGAGCGTACGCGTCGGCGGCATCCTGGCAACGGTCGCTCCGGCAGATAAGCGCCTCATTCACGGGATGACCGACGCGGTGATGGCTTCCTGCGCGGTCGCCGGAGCGGCGGGCGCGCCCGCCTGAGCGTTTCTGACCGGACGCCGACGAGCCCGGAACGCTATACTGCGCGATAGAGAAAGCAGGGCGGAACGCTCGAAGGTGAAGTATGGGCCGACAAGCAGTCGTCGTATCCCTCCGCGGGGATCTCGATCTCGAGGTTCGAGACGAGCTTCAGTGGGCATTGGCGGGGTTGATCGAAGCCCCGATTGCGGTCGTCGACCTCTCGGCGGTGACCTTTGCCGACAGCACCCTGATCAACGCGATTCGTGAGACCACGCGGATGCGGGCGGCCCGACTTGGGATTGCCACCCGGTTGCGGCTCGTCGGCGCCTCGCCGATCGTCGAGCGAATGTTTACGATGACGCGGCTCGCCTCGATCGTCGATTTTTTTGGCTCGATTCAAGAGGCCGAGATCGAATGGAGCCCTGCGAACTTCCCGCATATCTCGCTTGCCGATATCGCGAACGAATCGGTAAACGGCTAAACATTCGCCGCGAGCGCGGCGAGAAACGCCTCGATCTCCCCGAAGGTGTTATATCCATGCGGCGAAACGCGAATGCCGTTTGCACGCCAGGTCGTTACGAAGCCCTCGCTCTGCAACGCCCGTCCGAGCGCGACACTCTCGCGGCTCTCGACCGAGAAGGTAAGGATCCCCGAGGCCGCATGACTCCCCGAGCGTTCGAGGACGTTTGCACCGAGCGCGCGCAGTCCGGCCGCCAAACGCTCGCGTAGGCCGGCGATATGCCGCTCGATCCGCGCGATCCCCACGCTGCGAAAGAGCTCGAGCGAGGTTGCCAGCGATAACGCGCCGATAAAGTTCGGCGTTCCGCCCTCAAAGCGCGACGCATCGCCGATCCACCCTTGCGCATCGTTATGGAAGTCCCACATATCGGCGACGCTGCGCCAGCCCGGTGCGGCAACGCGTAAGCGATCGCGCAGCGCCGGGCTCACATAGAGCAACGCCACCCCTTGGAGCGCGCAAAGCCATTTCGCTCCTCCGGCGAAGAGCGCGTCGATGCCGACGTCGGCGACATCGAGCTCGAGTGCGCCGAGCCCCTGGATCGCGTCGACGACGAGCGCAACGCCGCGAGCACGAGCGACGGCAGCGATTCCCGCAAGATCGTGACGCGCGCCGTCGGCATACGATATCCACGAAAGCGCGACGACGCGCGTTCGCGAACCGATCTCGCAAGCAAGGCGCTCCGGGCCCAAGACCGACTGCGAGCAATCGAGTTCGCGCACGACCACGCCGCGCTCGCGGAGCGCGCGCCACGGCCAGGCATTGCTTGGAAACTCCTCGGCGGGAAGCAGCACTTCATCGCCGGGACGAAGATCGAAACCTTGCGCGAGAACGTTCGCGCCCTCGCTCGTATTACGAAGGATGGCGATATCCGCCCCGCTTGCGCCGATCGCTGCACCGACTCGCTGCCGGTACTCCGCCATCGCCCCTTCGTACCTGTAGGTACCCAAGACGCCTCCCGTCGCGTGCGCTTCGACGAAATCGTGGAGCGCATCGACGGTGGGCTTGGGAAGAACGCCGACGGCGGCGTGGTTGAGATAGATGCGGTCGCTCGTTACCGCGAAGAGCGCGCGATCGAGCGGTGGAGCGGGCTCCGCCACGTTACTCGCCGATCATATCCTTCGTGTGCCACGCGATGTTGCTCGCACGGTCGCCGACCCGCTCGACCGCGGTGAGGACGAACAGGTAGCGCGTTCCGGAGGTAACGAGTTCGGAGTCGCGCTGCATTTCTTCTTGTAACAACGCAATGCTGCGCTTATAGAGCCGGTCGACATCGTCGTCGCGCGCGATCACTTCGGTGGCGAGTTCGGAGTCGCGTTCGGTATATGCGCGCATGGCGTCGAGCAGCATACCGTGGGCGACGGCGGCGATCCGATCGATCTCTACTTTTTGCGGACGCAGGGCAGTGTCTGCGAGTTTTATCGCATTTTTAGCGATCTCGACCGCGTAGTCGCCGACGCGCTCCAAGTCGGTCGCGATCTCGAGCATCGCCGCAATCTCGCGCAACTCGCCGGCGACCGGCTGTTGACGCCAGATCAGCTCGATGCAATGCGCCTCGATCTTGCGACGAAGGTCGTCGATGATATCGTCGCCCGCGACGACGCGCGCCCCGGTCGCTTCATCGCGGCGTTCGAGAGCATCGACGCTCACTCGAATGGCGTCGCCGACGAGGGCGCCGAGGCGCACGACGTCGAGTCGGGTCCCTTCTAAAGCCTCGTGATACGCTGTCCGCATCGATTCCGTACTCCCTTTCCCTAGGGTGATACCGACGAGAGGACGAAAGCACCTGCGCTCTTTATCTCATTTTAAGGAAGCGAGAGGTTTCTACACGTGTTGAAGATTCGTACGATCGGCGTCTGCGGCGCCGGACTCATGGGCAACGGGATCGCGCAAACCGCCGCGAGCGCAGGCTTCGACGTCGTCCTCATGGAGGTCGCCGAGGCACCGCTGCAGCGCGGGCTCGCATCGATTGCGAAGTCGCTCGATAAGTTCGTGGAAAAAGGGAAGCTCCCCAAGAGCGAACGCGATGCAATCGTCGGGCGCATCAAAGGGACGACGGCGATCGCCGATCTCAAAGATTGCGATCTCGTCATCGAGGCGATCGTTGAAAATCCCGAAGCAAAAAAAACACTCTTTAAACAACTCGACGATCTGCTCGCACCCCACGCGATCATCTGCACGAATACCTCGAGTTTTTGCGTCATCGAATTGGCGGCGGTAACGAAACGTCCCAATCGCGTTGCCGGTCTGCACTTCTTCAATCCCGTCCCGATTATGAAACTCGTCGAGGTCGTACGCACGATCGCCACCACACAGGATACGATCGACGAGCTCTATGCTTTCGCGCAGAAGCTTGGAAAAGAACCGATCCTCGCCCAAGATACGCCGGGCTTCGTCGTCAACCGTCTGCTCATTCCTTATCTGTTGTATGCGATTCGCTGCTACGAAGGCGGACTTGCAAGCAAAGAGGATATCGACAAAGGCATGAAACTCGGCTGTGGCTATCCGATGGGCCCGCTCGAATTGCTCGACTTCGTGGGCCTCGACACCACGTACTACATCGCGCAGATTATGTTCGAGGAATTTAAAGATCCGATGATGGCGGCACCGCCGTTACTCAAACGCATGGTCCTTGCGGGACGACATGGCCGCAAGAGCGGCAAGGGTTTCTACGATTATGAGTGAGGCCTTCAGCGCAATTCGGGTCGCGGAGCACGGGCCGATCGCGACGATAACACTCGATCGCCCCGCGGTGCTCAACGCCCTCAATGCCGCGCTGCTCTCCGAGCTCTCGCGCGCGCTCGCCGATCTCGACGCCCGTGCCGATATTCGGGCGATCGTGCTCACCGGCTCGGGCGAGAAAGCCTTCGCCGCCGGCGCCGATATCGGCGAACTCAACGCGCTCCCCAATGCCGGTGCCGGCGCCGGGAAGGCCCGGATCGGACAGCACGTCACCGAGCAGATCGAATCTCTATCGAAACCGGTCATCGCCGCCGTCAACGGCTTCGCCCTCGGCGGCGGCTGCGAGCTGGCGATGGCCTGCGATATCCGCATCGCCTCGGAGAACGCGAAATTCGGACAACCCGAGGTCAACCTCGGCCTCATCCCAGGGTATGGAGGCTCGCAACGCACGACGCGTTTGCTCGGTAAAGGTATGGCCCTCTACCTCTGCCTTACCGGCGAGATCGTCGATGCGCGTGAAGCATTGCGCATCGGGCTCGTCGAGCGCGTCGTGCCGCTCGCCGAGCTGATGGAGGAAGCACACCGCATCGCCGGCGCGATCGCGACGAAAGCGCCGCTGGCCGTCGCGGCATGCAAGCGAGCGATCTATCGCGGCGCGCATCTCGCGCTCGCCGATGCATTGGAGGTCGAAGCGATGGAGTTCGGGCTTCTCGTCGACAGCACCGATTTTCGCGAGGGAACGAGCGCTTTTCTCGAAAAGCGCAAACCGGCCTGGACCGGAAAGTAGCTCACCGTAGCGGCAACGCGCTACAATCGATCGAATTTTACAAAAAACAAGGGAGGGCCCGCGCCGCTGCGCAGGCCCCCTTTTTACGGCGGGCGAAGTTTCCTAAATGTTTCGTAACCGTGCCCTTCTTATCGGTCTTGCGTCGATTTCGACGTTGCTGCTCGCGGCATGCGGCGGCTCTAACGCGACGTTCCTTCCGTCGCAGCCCTCGACCCCGCTCGCGGTCGCAACGCCCGCAACGGTCCCCGGGTTTGTCAGCGGTTTAACGACGCCGCTAACTTTTAATATCACGATTCCCTCGCCCGGGGTCGGCGCGGTCACAGGCGTCTCCGTCAGCGGCAATATTATCGGCCAGCCGGCGCAGACGGTTACCGCCCCGTGCACCACCACGGGATGTAGTGTGACGCTTCCTCAGGCTCCGGTCGGTCCGAGCGGCTACGTGATCGACCTCACCAACGGCAGCAGCGTGCTCTCGACCGCAACGATCGGGCAATACGTTTTATATCATGCGCAGAGCGTCGGTTTGAGTTTCGGCGGCACGATCGCTTCGGTGAAACTCTCGGTCGAGCCGACGACCGTCAAGATCGGTACGGCACAGAACGTGCTCCTCACCTTGCTCGCCTACGACGCGAATGGAAACCGCATCGTCGGCTCGCAGCCGTTGACGACTCCGGTTCTCGTTACGGCACCGAGTAGCGCGCCGGGCAGCCTGCCGGTCATTCAGTTTACCAGCGCCAATCAGCGCCTTACCTTCGCGTATAACGGCGGAGCCTCGGGCTATGGAGCAACGACCTTCACGGGGAGCGTGGCATCGCTCAGTGGCACGGCGACGCTCGCGGAGCATATCCCCAACGACACGGTGAACATTAACGGCAACAACGAGGTCGTCGGCGGCGATCAGCGGATGACCAACGAGATGGCCGCAGCGTTCGGCGACGGGAGCGTCACCTTCAGCGGCGCCGCCCGACGTCCGCTCGCGCTCCGTTTCCCACAATCGGCGATCATTTCGGTCCGTCCGCCGAGCGGGAACCAAGGAACGCAGAGTTCTTGCGTCGCTTGGGCGACCGGCTATTTGACCGCTTCGACGATCTCCGGGCTACCGTCGCGTAACAATTACACGAGCTTCCTAACCGGCTCGGGCACCCCTGATTACAGCAAGATCCTTTCGCCGGCGTTCGTGTATAACCAGATCAACCGCGGTCGCGACGCCGGTAGTTTGGAATCCGACGCGCTGACCTTACTGATCGCCAAAGGCGACCCGCCGTGGAACAACATGCCGTTTAATCCGACCGACTATCTCACGCAACCGAGTGCGGCGGCGCTCCAAGCCGCGCTTCCGAATAGAATCACGAACTTCACCTACCTTCCGCGTACCGACCCGAACGGAATCGCGCAAATTAAATCCTCGATCGCCGCCGGCGTGCCGGTTCCATGGGGTGTGAACGTCGATGCCGGCTTCAGCAACCTCACGGCGAACGACATCTGGACCGGTCCGACGGCAACCGGCGGCGGCCACGCAATGGCGATCGTCGGATATGACGACACGAAACAAGCGTTCATCGTCGCCAATTCCTGGGGCCCCGACTGGGCGAACGCGGGAACCTTCTATCTCGCATATAGCTCTTGGAATATTCCGACGAGCGATACATTTATCGTCAATCCATAACGAGATCCGGCTCAAAAAAAGTGATAGGAGCTTCGGCTGCTATCGCTTTTTTGTGAGATTTTGCAACGCGTTACTCATCGCAAGCCCGATTGCGGGGTTAAACCCGGTCCACGTCGCGCGAATATTTCCCTGGGGATCGATCGCGACCATCGTCGGAAAACCGAGAATCTGAAAGTATCCGCGGGAGAGCTGCTCGGGATCGAGTACGACGTGCCGCATACCGTGCGCGACCGCGAACGGGCGCACGGCCGCAGGCGATTCGCCGACGTCGACGGGCACGACGAGCGCCTGCGGATGGGCGCGCTCCCACGCCTGCACGAGCGGTAGCTCTGCACGACAGGGTGTGCACCAGGTAGCAAAAAAATCGAGAAACAACACGTGGCCGCGCGCCGAAACAACGGCAAAGGGCGCTCCGCCGTTGAGGCGAGCGAACGCCACATGCGGTGCGGGATAGGCCCCCGGAGCGTTGAGAAAGCGCGGCGCGACGAAGACCTTCCAGAGCGCGAAGAGGATCAGCGCGACCGCCGCCACATCGAGAATGCGCCCCCACGGCACGCGCGCTCGTGGGGGCGTTTGCGGTTCCACGTTACTCCGCGGAGAAAACGGCCGCTATTCCCTGGCCTCCGCCGATACACGCCGAAGCAACGGCGATGCCGCCACCGCGACGCTGCAGTTCGTGAAGCGCGGTATAAGCGATGCGCGTTCCCGACGCACCGAGCGGATGCCCGAGCGCGATCGCACCACCGTGCGGGTTGAGTTTTCGTCCATCGTCGCCGAGATCGCGCAAACAGGCGATGACCTGCGGCGCAAAGGCTTCGTTGATCTCGATAAGATCGACGCTCTCGCGGGCGATGCCGGCGCGCTGGAGGGCTGCGGGGATCGCCATCGCCGGCCCGATCCCCATAATATCGGGGTCGACGCCGACCGAGACGCCGCCGAGTAAGCGGCCGATCCAGCGGAGACCGTCGGCACGCGCCTGCTTCACCGTCGTCAAGACAACGGCGGCGGCGCCGTCGGTGATGCCGCTCGCGTTACCGGGCGTCACCACGCCGTCTTTGCGAAAGCGGGCGGGAAGTTTGGCGAGTCGTTCCATCGAGAGCCCTTCACGCGGGCCCTCGTCGCGATCGATGCGCTGGGTCGTACCCTTGGGCCCGGGCACCTCGACCGCGACGATCTCGTCGGCGAAGTAGCCGTCCTGCTGGGCCGCAAGCGCGCGCTCCTGGCTCGCCAAGGCGAAGGCATCGCACTCTTCGCGCGAGACCGAATATTTTGCCGCCAGATTCTCGGCGGTAATCGCCATCGGCAAGCCGTTATAGGAGTCGGTCAGCGCCTCCCAGAGCGAATCCTCGAACGCGACCTTCGCGCCGAGCGCGAAGCCGCTTCGAGCGCCCCGAACGACGTGCGGAGCCTGGCTCATCGATTCCGCGCCACCGGCGAGCACGTATCGGGCCTGCCCCAGTGCGAGCGACTGCGCCCCGGAGAGAATTGCCTGGAGCCCCGAGCCGCAGAGGCGATTGAGCGTTAAGGCGGGTGCCGAGACCGGGAGACCGGCCCGCAAGCCGATATGGCGCGCCAGATAGATCGCGTCGGCGCTGCTCTGGATGACGTTGCCGAAGATGACTTCGTCGATCTGCGCCGCCGGAACGCCGCTGCGTAGGATCGCGCCGGCGGCGGCGGCGACCCCGAGGTCGGTTGCGGTCAGCGCCGAGAGGGCGCCCCCGAAGTTGCCGAACGGCGTGCGGGCACCGGCAACGATAACGATATCCTGATCTGTTAGGGTACTCTTCATACCCCCCACTTCTGCCCGGGGAAGCCCCGCTCCGGCAGGCCCATCCCTCCTCGATCCATAATCAGCGCGCGTTATGCCGATCAATCGACCTGCTGCCTTTACGCTCGATGCCCGCTCGCTCTCCGCCGCGACGAAGACCGATCTGATCCTCGAGAGCTTCGACAAGCTTCAGCTTGGCAATATTCTCGAAATTCGCGAAGAGGGTGACCCGCGAGCGCTCCGTAACGAACTCACGCAGTTGCGTCCGGGACGCTTTTCGTGGGACGCGCGCAACCTCGGTGGAAATCGCTGGACGTTGCGGCTCGAGCGGATCGACGAGCACGCCGACGGTGAAGCCTTTCTCGAACATGTCTCGCAATTTAGCGATGCGAAAGCATCGACGGTGAAAGAACTCGCAGGCCAGTTAAGCGAGCGGTCTTTTAAATCGGGCGACACGATCTTCGACGAAGGCGAACTCTGGCCATATCTCGGTATCGTCAAGAGCGGTAAAGTAATCTATACGCTGCTCTCCCCCGACGGCAAAACGCACACCATCGGCGAGCGTCTCACCCACGATACGCTCAATGAAAGTGGAACCTTCGACGGCGGCGGCGCGACCACGCGCGCCGAAGCGCTCACCGACGCGACGATCGTGACGATCCCGAGCGAAGCGGTCATTCACGCATGCCGTAACGATGCCGAGCTCGCACTCGGATTTTTGATCGGGTCCTCGCAGGCACGCCGCCGTTCGATCGACACGATAGCCGATCTCGCATTCGCGCACGTCCTGCAACGCGTATCGAAATTTCTGCTCGGTTACGCGCGCACCTCGGTCGGCATGACGCGCGGACTGCCGGGAGTCGAGAATCTCTCGCAAGCGCAGATCGCGGCAGCTGCGGGAACCGTTCGCGATATGGCGGCGCGCGCGCTACTCCGTTTGAAAAACGCGCACGCGGTCGAATTGGACCGCGGGCGCGTTAAAGCGATCGACCGAGCGCGCCTCGAAGCGTTCGCGCAGAACGTTCAAGCACCGCCGGTCTAGCCGTTTGCAACCCTCTTAGGAGGAGAGCACCTCGACCGCTTCGGCTTCCTCCGGCGCCTGTGCATCGAATGCCAGGCGCTTGTTTTTTGCCGCCGCATCGGCGAGCGGATCGCTCCCTGCAACCGCGGTGACGCCGGGCTGGGGAAGGCGCCCGGCAAGCGCGTCGCGTCCCTTGCGCACCGAGGCGAGCGCGCCCCCGAGACGCCCTTCGAGCTCTGCAAGCATCTGCTCGGCGTAGTGATCGGCACCTTCTCGCACTTTTTTTGCGCGCTCCTGCGCATCGCGCAAGACGGCCTCGGCAGTCGCGCGCGCGCGGCGCACGATCTCGTGCTCGTCGAGTAGCTCGTCGTGCTTCGCCGCCGCCTCGGCGAGCATCGCTTCGGCGCGTTCTTGGGCGTCGCGCACGAAGAGGTCTCCATCGCGAGCGATGACCTTGGCCCGGCCGATCTCATTGGGCAACGAATCACGGATCTTATCGACAAATTCGTCGATCCGCTCGGCCGAGAGAATGCGGTAGCCGGCCGGCAACCATAGGCCTT